>CAZBUZ010000009.1:0-20241 GCA_964495205.1 uncultured Pseudomonadota bacterium
AGTGGGATTTCATTTTTTCGACAAAAAGGCCCACATGAACTACAAATTGGAAGTGTTAATGGTGAGAAAATTTATTATGCACATTTTCGTCGAGCATTGGGTGATATACAATCGCGATTAAATATGTTGCGGCCATATGCCAAGCTGTATGGCATTTCTGAAGAGGCTTTATTTAGAGATGTTTTGGGTATGGGCAAACCAGAAGATGTTGCTTTGGATACCTGTGTTAAAGAGCGTTTGTTAGATCGCGTTGTGGGGAATTTTAATATACGTATTGCCCCTGCGGTGTTTAAGTCAGAACTCATTAGGGCTATGCCAGAAGGTGTTACCGATGAAAAAGGCTACATCAATATGGAGGTCTATCAAAATTATTTGAATCGCATGTCAATGTCGCCACGCGAATTTGAGGAAAGCCGTTACGAAGATTTTAAGCGCGAGATCGTTCGTCGCTTTATGAACAATGCTTTTTATGTTCCTCAGTTTGCCGTACGCGAAGCGTATGAGCAGAATAAAACAAAGAAGAGTTTTGCGTATGTTCAATTACCACTTAAGCGTTTTTTACAAGAAGTTGAAAAACAACAGCTTGATGAAAAGGCACTGAAAGGGTATTTTGATGCCCATAAAGAAGTGTATCGCGTACCAGAAAAGCGCAAAGTGCGTTATTGGGCGGTATCTCCTGATGATTATGCAGAAAGAGTTGTTATAGATGATGAAGCAATAAAGAATTTTTATGAAAGAAATAAGAGTAAGCTTTTTAGAATTCCTCCAAAGTTAAAAGTAAGACGTATTTTGTGTGCTGTCAAAAAAGGCGAATCTTCTGATGAGGCACGTAAAAAAGCACAAAAAGCTTTAAGCGAAGCTAAATCGGCGCCGCAATCATTTGCAGAGCTTGCTAAAAAATATTCAGATGATGTTACCGCAAAGGAGGGCGGCTTATTGGATTTCTTTGGTCGCGGAACTTACGATAAAGCATTTGAAGATGCTTCCTTTAAGTTAATGACTCCGGGCGAACTTTCATCTATTGTGCGAACTGCAAAGGGTTTTGAGATCATTCAATTAGTGGAACGTAAAAAAGCCGAAGAAAAGCCTCTTGAGGCTGTAAAAGGTGATATTGTTAAAGATTTACGTATTAAAAAAGCTATTAACTCACTGCGCGCAGATCTTGAAGTTATGATGCATGAGGCGCGCAATGATGTCTCTGCGCTTGAATCGTTTGTTAAAGATAGAAAGTTTGTAGAAAAAGAGTCAGGATGGCTTACTGCTAAAGACGGAGAAAAGCGCGACTTAGAAGGAACATTGGCGCAAAAGTTATTTGCATCTGTAAAGCGCCAGCAAACTTATGGATACTTCATGGTCGAAAATAAGTATGTTATTTATCTGTTGTCTGGAACTGAAAAAAGTATTATTCCTTCATTAAATCAAATAAAAGACGTAGTGACGGCTGACTATTTAGAGAATTTAGCGCAAAAGAATATGGATAAAACTATGTTAGCAATTAAGACCGATGCTTTACATAAAAAAATGTCGCTGAGCGCTGTTGCAGACAAATATAATTTAACCGTGCGTAAAACGGGAATGATTTCTAAGGCTGATCCCGAAGTTGAAGGCCTTGATAAGGATAATAAGCTTGTGAGTGAGATGTTTATTCTTTCAGATCCTTCTCAAATTTTACAGCATCGTCATAAGCAGGATTATTATTTAGCACAATTGATTGAAAGCGCGCCAATATCAACACAAGACTATGAGAAGGAACGTGAAGCAATCGCTAAAAACCAAAGAATGAGCGGTATGCGCGCTTATTCAGGAGCATTTATTGCATCTTTGCAGAGAAATGCTAAGATAGATGTCGACACAAAGTTGCTTAATAAAACAATACAAGCGAGAGACTAAGGATGGCGAAACAAGTGGCAGAAACAAAAAAAACAGAAGTAAAAGCACCTCAGGAAAGAGTCCAAGCATTGGAAGCTGCTTTTGCCCAGATTGATAAACAATTTGGCAAGGGATCTATCATGCTTCTTGGGCAGCGAACATCAGATAAAATTGAGACCATCTCGACGGGATCTATTCTTATTGATCAAGCATTGGGCGTTGGTGGTTTGCCTAAAGGGCGAATTATCGAAATTTTTGGTCCAGAATCATCTGGTAAAACAACCTTTACGCTTCATGCTATTGCGCAGGCTCAAAAAAAGGGTGGCATTTGCGCATTCATAGATGCTGAGCATGCCATGGATCCAACGTATGCTGCGAGCATCGGTATTAATATTAATGATTTGATCATTTCGCAGCCAGACTTTGGCGAGCAGGCCCTTGAGATTACTGAGATGCTCGTTCGTTCAAATGCCGTTGATCTTATTGTGGTCGATTCTGTTGCTGCATTAGTGCCTAAAGCTGAACTTGAAGGTGACATGGGGGACGCTCATGTTGGCTTGCAGGCTCGTCTTATGTCACAGGCATTGCGCAAGCTTACCGCTGCAGTAAGCAAATCGAAAACGGTATTGATTTTTATTAATCAAATTCGTAGCAAAATTAATGCGATGCCATTTGGCGACCATGAAACAACAACCGGTGGAAACGCATTGAAATTTTATTCATCAATTAGGCTTGATGTTCGTCGTATTGCGACACTTAAAAAGAACGATAAGCCTTTTGGAAATAAGGTTTTAGTTAAAATTGTAAAGAATAAGGTTGCTCCTCCATTTAGACGGGTGGAAGTTGATCTTATTTTTGGAGAAGGGATTAGTCAAGAGCTTGATCTTCTTGATGCGGCGCTGCAATATGGTATTATTGAACAGGCTGGGGCTTGGTTTAATTTTGGCACAGAAAAAGTGGCACAGGGGCGTGATAATTGTTTGAAACGCTTCAAAGAGGATCCAGCCTTTTTTGATAAAGTAATGGAAGTTGTCCGCGAAAAGATAGTTCAAGTGCAAAGTTAGGGATGATCTGGTGAGCAAAGTGTTTAAGGAAAAAGTTACGAGCGAGTCGCAAAAGTATACAGTTAACGAGGCGATTCGCGCTTCTTCGTTGTTGGTTATTGGGCCAGAAGGTGAAAATCATGGTCTTTTGTCGCGGAGCCAAGCTCTTGCTATGGCTGAAGAGGCCGGGCTTGATTTGGTCCAGGTGGGAGAAAAAGATGGGATGATTGTTGCCAAAGTTATGAATTTTGGCAAATTTCTCTACACGAAGAAAAAGCAGATGAGCGATTCTAAGAAACACCAAAAGATTATTCAGATAAAAGAAGTTAAGATGCGCCCAAATATTGGCGACCAGGATTATAAAACGAAACTTAATCAGGCTGAGCAATTTTTATCTGACGGAAAAAAAGTGAAATTTACCGTGCAGTTTAAAGGACGTGAAATTTCAATGTCAGAGGATCTTGGTCAAAAAATGTTTGCGCGCATAACTCAAGATTTGACAGCCCGTAATATTGGCACCTTGGTTGAAGAAAAAGAAAGCAGGTCGGGCGCCTTGTGGTCAAAGATTTATGGATTAAAAGAGAAGTAGCATTTAAAGCTATGCATTTAGTTTTGTTTTGCTATACTTTAACGTGTTGGAAGTTTTTTTGATTATTTAATTTTATATTTGAAAAAATACAGGATATGGATATGCCAAAGGTTAAAACAAATTCATCGTGTAAAAAGCGATTTAAAAAAACAAGCAGCGGTAAGCTAAAGCGTTCACGAGCTTTCAGACGTCATCATGCTTGGGCTAAGTCGAGCAAGACTGTTCGTCAGTTGCGCAAGGCTTGTTATGTTGATGAGTCTCAAGAAAAGAAAATTGTTAGTTTAATGCCATATTAAATCATTAGCATTGGTTAAGGTAAGTCATGAGTAGAGTTAAACGCGGTGTTATTACACGACGACGTCATAAAAGATTATTTAAGCAAACAAAAGGTTTTTGGGGGCAGCGTAAAAACGTTTTCCGACGTGCAAAGGAAACTTTGTTGCGTGCTTTGCGTTTTGCATATGTTGGCCGTCGCTTGAAAAAGCGAGATTATAAATCATTGTTCATTACTCGTATTGGGGCTGCTTGCAAACGCGAGGGGTTAAGTTACAGCGTTTTTATGCCTGGGCTTAAAAAATTGAACGTTCAGTTGAACAGAAAAATGTTGAGTCAGTTGGCTATTTTTGAGCCAAAAGCATTTTCTGCATTGGTTGCGATGACAAAAAAATAAAATTATTGCAATCAGCTGGTTGGTGCCGCTATGATAAAAAAGTGTTAAAAACATAGTGGTTACTTGCTAAGAAAAAGGAAAGAGAATGACGTGTCTAGAAGAGCTTGGGCAAAAAGTTCTTCGTATTATACAAAAAAATAAAGAGCTACAAAATCAAATTGATGAACTTTCTTTGGCAAAGAATGAGCTTGAAGAAAAAATTCATCAATTTGAAGCTTCTTTGTTAAAGGAAACCAGCGCAACTCATTTGTTAAATCAAGAAAAGGCAACCATAAAAAACACCATCGAAGAGCTTTTGAATACTATTAATGCCTTAGAAGATGCGCGTTAACTATTTTTTTGTGATGATACGATTATGCAGAAGAACTTGAAAGTTTCAATTTTTGGGAAAAATTATTTGATTTCAACCGATGAGAACAGCGAACATATTTTGGAAGCGGCTCAGGTTGTTGATACCCTTATGAAAAGCAAAGCAGAGCGGGCATCGCTGCAAGCCGAAAGTCAGGTTGCGATTATTGTTGCTTTAGAGTTGGCAACCGATTTGGCTAAAAAAGTTCAGCAAATAAAGCAATGGGAGGCCAAGATTGCCGAATTAAATCAGGCGGTTGATGTTTCTCAATAAATAAGGTGTTTTTCTCAAATATCCAAAGAATCTTTTCATGTGCACCACGTTTCATATGGTGGTGCACAGTTCTTAAGTTTGCTTCTTGCTTAATTTCTCTTTTTCAATCTTAGAAGCCAATTTCTTTTTTCGATCATTTTTTTAACGTCAATTATTGGTATTTTGGATTAAAATTTAAGTTAAGGGCAAACGAATGGTATGGGTTACTGAGTTTATTTTTCTAATCATAGGCGGAGGCCTTGGGGCTTTAGGGCTTTTTGCAATTTTCGCATTGAAACGTAACAAGGTGTTGCAGACTAAGCAAATTGTTCAGAATATGCTTAAAACAGCACAAGACGAAATCGAGCGTAAGCGTCGAGACTCGCTCAACGACTTGAAAAACGATTTGCATAAGCGAAGAACCGATTTTGAATTCGACATAAAAAAAGCAAAAATCGAAATGCAACAGGCACAAACAAAAATGCAAAAAAGAGAAGACACGATTGAGCATCGCGAAACGTTGCTTGATGATCTGCGCAAAGAGCTGCAGCAAAAAGAGCGTGACATTTCAAGACGTCTTGATGCATTAACCGGGGACGAGCTTAAAATCAAGCGCCTCTATGAAGAGCTGGTTGTTAAGCTTGAACGTATTAGTGGAATGAAGCAAGATGAGGCTAAAAAAGTTCTTTTTGAGTCTTTAGAAAAAGATGTAAAGCTTGCCAATCAACGCTGGTTTGCAAAGGTTGAAGCGGAGGCTCAGGAGACCGCAAAAGAACGATCTGTTTCTATTTTGACTTCCGCGATGCAACGGTATCTTGCTGATACCGTAACCCTACACTCATCGAGTGTTATTCATTTGCCTAATGAGGAAATGAAAGGTCGTATCATTGGCAAAGAAGGAAGAAATATTAAGGTTCTTGAAATGGCTACGGGTATCGAGTTTGTTATTGGGGATACGCCTGAAGTCATTACAATATCTGGTTTTAATCCAATTCGCCGTGAAGTTGCCAAGCGTGCGCTCAATAAACTTATTTTGGATGGCCGTATTAATCCTACGCGCATTGAAGAAACAGTTGCAAAGTGTGAAGCAGAAGTGGAACAGGCTATTATGGAGATAGGCCAGCAAACTATTTTGGAATTTGGCTTTAGAGGGGTGCATCCTGAAATTGTCAAATTGTTGGGTAAATTACATTTTAGAACGAGCTACACGCAAAACAACCTCATACATAGCAAAGAGGTTGCTTATTTTGCACGATCCATTGCAGCAGAATTGCAATTGGATGCGGATATTGCAGCACGTGCAGGCTTGTTGCATGACATCGGTAAGGCGGTTTCTGCAGAAGTTGAAGGTCCTCACGCCATTATTGGCGGAAACTTGGCCAAGGAGTATGGTGAGGATCCTATCATAGTTAACGCAATTGCAAGTCACCATGAAGAAATTCCTGCAAACAGTCCTTATGGTTTTGTTGTGCACATTGCTGATGCTATTTCTGCTCTTCGTCCAGGAGCTCGTAAAGAAACCTTATCAACGTATATCAAGCGTCTTGAAGATCTCGAAAATTTGGCAAATACCTTTGAAGGTGTTAAGAAGGCTTATGCATTACAAGCTGGTCGAGAGATTCGTGTTATCGTGGACGAGGATCGTTTAAATGATGAAAAGTCATCCATGCTTGCTCGTGACCTTGCGCAAAAGATAGAGGAAGAGCTTGCTTTCCCCGGTGAGATTAAAGTAAATGTGATTCGCGAAAAGCGTTTTATTCAAGCCGCTCGCTAAAGGTGACGTGAAAAGATGGTCGGCGATATAATTAAAATACTGTTTATTGGTGATGTTGTTGGGCAACCAGGTTTGATTATGTTTCAAAAATGGGTGCCCAAACTCAAAGAGCGCTATGGCTTTGATGCGGTGATTGTTAATGGAGAAAATTCTGCCAAAAACGGGCGTGGACTTTCTCCAAAGGCGCTTGATTTTTTTAAGCATAACGGGGCGTCCGTTGTCACATCGGGAAATCATATTTGGGAAAATCGTGAACTTCATGGGATTATGAAGCAACGAGATGATTTGGTGCGACCCGCCAACTATCCATCAGGTTGTCCAGGGAAAGGGTATGCTTTTTTTGAAGTCTGCGGTTATACTGCGGCTGTGATCAATCTACATGGTCGTGTTTTCATTCGAGAATTGCTTGATTGTCCATTTAGAGCCGCAGAGTCTCTTCTCCCGTTGATTAAATCAAGAACACAAATCATTATTGTGGATTTCCATGCCGAAGCGACAGCAGAAAAGCGCGCCATGGGCTTTTTTTTGGATGGCAAGGTTTCTGCTGTTTTAGGAACACATACGCATGTGCCAACCGCAGATGCACAGATATTACCTAAAGGAACCGGGTATGTTACTGATGTTGGCTATGCTGGCGCGGTTAATTCAGTTATCGGTATGCAAGTTGAAGGGGTATTAAATAAATTTTTATATGCCCAACATCTAGGAAAATTTGTTGTCGACAAACGTGGAGCTATTGAATTAAATGGTGTTTACCTTGAGATTGATGCTGGAACGGGAAAAACGGTCAAAATAGAACGCGTTGATGTGATAGATCAAGAGATTAGTCAAACGCTTGCAGATGAAGATCGTGATTAATGCTTTCTGCCTTTTTTTAGGGAGGTGCAGGAGGGAACGGCCTGCAATAATATATAATGCTTTTCCCTTTTTTCCTTAAACGATTTTTATATAATTTTTTATTCCTTTTAGTGCTTATCACCGCCATCCTTGGTGCGGGTAATATTTTTGTTAAGCTCTCAATTATATCAAGCTGGGGCACCTTTTGGTTTGTGTTTTTAGCGCTTATCCCCTTGATGGCAATTTTTGCCATCCCACTTGCTGTTGGACTTTCTGTCCATACCGCCGTTGGTAATTTGATGGTTGATGATGAGTTGTTAGTTGTTCGTTTTTTTCGCGCTGCTCAACGTACCTTATGGTTAACGGTCCTTACTTTTTCTTTTTTTGCAGTGGCCCTTTACATTCCGTTAACTTTTTATTGGGCGCCGCAAAGTTATTGGGCTGGCAAACGTGTTTTGTTAAAGCTTGCCAAACAACAATTTCATCAGTATGAGCCAGGCAAATTTCATACGCCATTTTCAGGTGTTACCTTTTTTTTTAAACAAAAGAGTACGGAGAAAAATGATCCTTATTATATAATGCTTTTTTTAGCATTTAATGGAAAACATGGGGAGCGTTATTTCTTTACGGCCCAAAAAGGTTTTCTAAAGAATAATTGCTTGCATTTACTCAATGGATCAGTTTATACCGTTGCTGTTGGTAAACATTATTTTGCCACATTTGAGCAAACGGAAATCAATTTAACGAGTATCTTGGATTTGGAAAAAAATATTTTGCAAAGCCATCAGGCAAAGTTTTTGTCGATGAGTGATTTGTGGGAGGCGAGAAAAAACAAAGATGCTCGAGAGGCGCATTATGAATTTCATAAGCGAATTGTGCAAGTTGTATGGTTATTTTTATTCCCCTTTCTCGCGCTTATGAATGTGTTGGTTTGTGGTGGGCGTAAAAGTAATATCTTATTGGGTATTACGTTTAATGGCTTGATTTTTTTACTCTCATATATTTCGATATCATTGGCACATGTCATGTGGAAGAGCTTTAATGGTGCTCTTTTTTTGATGTATGGTTTTATGAGCGTAGTTTTCTTTATTGTTTTGTATCGGTATCTTAAAAAGTTTTGATGAGCAAAAAAGGAGTATTATGATTTTGGTTGCCTTGATGTATGCAATTCTTGCATCCACCTTTATTTTTGCAAAGAAAGCGGTATCGTACGCAAACCCATGTTTCCTGATTGGTTTTCGCATGTGTTTGGCGGGAAGCTTATTGCTTGCATATTCTTGGCTGTTCAACCGATCGGATTTTGTGGTAAAGCGACGCGATTGGTGGCTTTTTTTTAAAACGGCACTTTTCCATATCTATTTCGCCTTTATCTTGGAGTTTTGGGCGCTTCAGTACCTAACAGCTCTTAAGACTACGATTATTTATTCGGCAACCCCATTTGTGGCGGCTGTATTGTCTTATATGCTTTTAAAGGAGACACTTTCATATAAAAAAGTTTTAGGCATTGTGATTGGCGTTGGCGGCCTTGCTCCCGTTGTGCTAGCCCAAACAAGCTTGAGCGAGGGGGTTTCTTTTGGGCGTATTTCACTTCCCGAAGGGGTTCTCTTTGGTGCGGTAGTTTCTGCTTCCTATGCATGGTTCTTGGTTAAACGTCTTATGGATAAAGGGTATGGGCTTGTTTTGATCAACGGTGTTGCCATGGTTATGGGCGGATTGTTAAGCCTTGTAACGGCCATTTTTGTTGAGGGCTTTAGTGCCCCTGTGAGTGATTGGAGTAGTTTTCTTTTTTGGCTGTTGCTGTTAATTTTTTCTGCAAATATTGTTGTTTATAATTTTTATGGATGGCTACTGAAGCGCTATTCGATAACCTTTTTAGGTTTTGCCGGGTGGTTGTGCCCATGTTTTGGCGCATTATATGAATGGTTTTTTATGGGTGGACGTATTACATGGCATTACATGCTATCATTAGTACTGATCATCATCGGCCTCTATGTTTTTTATCAAGATGAGTTGAAACGTCGATAAAAAACAGGCGTGTCTATTGAGCTAGTTCTGTTTTTATGATGTTCATTATTGCTTGTGCAGCCATTTCAAAATCCTTGTTCACAACGCGATACATAAATGCCGGATCTTGTTCTTCTTCTTGCATCTCCTGACGGGCAAGTTCGAGCCGCTCGTCACGCACCTTGGAAGATTCTGTTCCGCGTTGTTTAATACGGTTTTCAAGCGTTTGTATAGTAGGAACCGTAAGCCAAATGAGCACCGGTTCTTTAATAAGGTTCTTAAGATTTTTTGCTCCAGCGCGATCAACAACAAGTAAGAATGATTTTCCTTGTTCAAGGTCGTCAATGACTGATCGTGGTGAGCCATAAAAGTTTCCATTGTATTCGGTAGTTTCAAGAAATTGTCCAGCGGCTTTTTTTCGTGCAAATTCTGCTGGTGAAATGAAATGATAGTCGACGTCAGGTGTTTCGCCTTGTCGTGGTTGACGGGTTGTATAGGTGATAATTTTTGAAAGATCAAATTTGTTTTTGAGGTGTTGGATAACATAATTGGTAAGCGTTGTTTTGCCGGCCCCTGATGGAGCAGAGACAATGAAGAGTTTGCCTTTTTGCATGGTTATTCCTTTGTTTATGCGATTTATTTGTTCTTTTTTATTCTAGTTTACATAATTTTTTTGACAAAGTTGCCTCTTTGAAAAGAAAAACATGAAACCATTGCTATTTTGCAAAGACAAGATATGCTGTGGGGGCAGAGCGAATAATGTTATTTATGCAGCGTCTTGGAGTTTTTATGGTCGTAAGTTTTTTCAAAAAAAATCGTTTTTTTTTCTTATCTTTAAGCGTACTTGGATGTGTGTGTTTTTTTCCACTTTGGGGACAGATACATAATAGTCAATTGGGCTTAAGGATTGATGTACGCAACTTGCATTTGTACAAAATGCTTCATGAAATGCGCGCATCGCTTATTCACATGATTTCAGCTGATCTTGTTAAAAAAACAGAGAACGTATGGGGCGACGCTGTTAAGGGATCGGTGAATCCTTTGGAATTGATAGAATACGAGATTAGGTTATTGCATGAGATTGTTGAAACGTTTAATAACCCAACGTTTTCTCCTGTGGAAAATCAGTTTAAGAATTTGAGAATCCAATATAAATTTATCAATTTATGTAACCTTTTGACGAGCGTTGAGGGGATTGAGCCGCGTCATGTGCGCATGTTGAGAAACAAAATAGAAAGTTTTGATAAGGATGTCCAACGTCACTGTTTGCGCCAAAAAGATTTTTTAAATGAAAATGAAATAGCGCTTTTTAATAAAATTACCCAGTTTAATCGCATTATGTTATTGCTGTTATTGAAAGGTGAGTATCTTGGCATCGAATTTGCCGATAAGTTTGTTGACGTTTTTTATCATCGTCCTAAGGAGTGGGTTTCTGACCATCCTTGGTTAACTGCGGGCATTATTGCCTTGGTTGGTTTTTTAGCATGGCACTATTATGTGGGGCCTAAAGTAATGGAATGGCGCTTACAAAATATGAATCAGCTAGTTGATGTAAAACAACTTCCTGTCCGTAATCAATTGGGCCGTACGTGTGGGGTGCATGCCGCACATAATGTGACCTGCTTTATGCGTGGCCAGAATGAAGAAGATGTTAAACGCTTGCTTGGCGATGATGCTGCTTATCAAGCAACATTTGCAGCGTGCGCAAGGGTTAATAATCAAGTCACGTCTAATTTGACAGGCGCTCAAGTTCAACGGTTGTTAGATGCTTCAACAATTTCCGCTGAAGCGCGTGCCAATATGATGATTATAGAATCAAATCCGTCATCTTCAGGGAGGACTAATATTCTCGATCATCTTGCTACACTTGATCCTACGGTTCTTGCATTTTCTGCGGCAGATGTGCCATCATTGGCAAATCTTCCTGGTGCTCCGGCACGCTTTAGAGCTGGGCATGCGCAATATTTTGTGGTTAATGATGGGGGGCACTGGCTTCCCTATAAATTTGAGACTGCGCCGGCAGCTCTTGGCGGTGTAAAGGTAACAACGGGCGAATCTAATTTGAATTTCAATGTGACAACTCAACCGGCTATTAATAGGATTTATCGATTCCTTACTGGTTCTCACGGTGCAGTGGCAGCGCAACGCTAATTGCTTTTTGTTGTCTAACTGGTATATTTTGTCATGAAATAAGTAAAGAGCATAAGCCAAAAGAGGAATGATGAAAAAGCTTGCGGACATTAAGCAAAATTTTGCCGATTGGTATCAAGATGTTATTTTTGAAGCTGAATTAGTTGACTCAAGTCCAACCAAGGGTTGTTATGTTTTGCGTCCTTATGGTTTTGCGATTTGGGAAAACGTTCGCACTATTCTTGATAAAAGAATTAAAGAAACAGGGACCCAAAACGCATATTTTCCGCTTTTGATTCCTGAATCTTTTATCACCAAAGAAAAAGAGCACGTCGAAGGCTTTTCTCCTGAGTTGGCTGTGGTAACGCATGCCGGTGGCGAGAAGCTCGAGGAGCCTTATGTTGTGCGGCCAACATCTGAGACCATCATTTATTACATGTTTTCTCGTTGGATCAAATCGTGGCGAGATCTTCCTCTGAAGGTTAATCAGTGGGCAAATGTGGTGCGTTGGGAAATGCGCCATCGTGCTTTTTTGCGTAGCGTTGAATTTTTGTGGCAAGAAGGCCATACGGCTCATGCAACGCATGAAGAAGCGGTAGAGATGGCAACAACCGCCTTGCATATTTACCAAGATTTACTTGAAAATTATTATGCAATCCCTGTTGTTGCAGGTATCAAGTCGGAGAGTGAAAAATTTGCCGGGGCCGAACGGACTTATACTTTAGAAGGCATGATGCCAGATGGCAAGGCCTTGCAAATGTGTACTTCACACGTGCTTGCTCATTCGTTTCCTGAATCTTTTGATGTGAAATTTCAAAATCAAGATGGTGTGATGGCCGTTCCTTTTTGTTCAAGTTGGGGGCTTACAACCAGAACAATCGGTGCGTTGGTTATGACCCATGGCGATCAAAATGGGCTCATTATGCCTCCAAAGTTGGCACCTATCCAGGCCGTGATTGTGCCAATCTATAAAACAGATGAGGAAAAAGCTGCTGTTTTTGAGCGCGCTGAAGCGCTGAAAAAAGAATTGACTGACCTTGGTTATGCTGTTGTGTTTGATAATGACGAGCAAAATTCCCCGGGTGCCAAGTTCTATGCATGGGAACTTAAAGGCGTTCCTGTGCGCATAGAAATTGGGCCTAAGGACCTTGGAAAACAGCAGGTTGTGCTTGTAAATCGGGCTGAAGAGGATAAGGCTAAGAAAAAAACGTTTGTTCCGTTTGTTCAACTTGGGCAAGAACTTGGAGCCTTATTAGAAACCATTCATCAACAGTTATATGCCAAAGCCGCAACACGTATGAAAACTCAGTGGCATCAAGCTGATAAACTTGTCGAATTTGGCAGCCTCCTTGATGAGCAACAAGGTTTTTATCAGGTTGGGTGGTGCGGTAGTGCTGAATGTGAAGCTGCGCTCAAGAACTACAAAGGCACAATTCGTTGCCTGATCGATGAAAAACGCCACTCTTCTTGTTTTAATTGCAATGCGTCGAGCAAAACTGATGTACTTGTTGCTAAAGCGTATTAAAACGAGAAACACCAACCCAATGGTGATGGGGGATTATGATGAGCGAGGCTGTTGATTATCTAGCGCAGTTTGAAGCATATCTTTTAACTGAAAAACGTGTAGCAGAAAATACTTTTTTGGCCTATGTGCGCGATGTGCGGCAGTTGAGCCAGTACCTTGTTGGCCGTCGTACAGATGTGGGTGTTTGTAAAAAAGAACATCTTCGAGCATTTTTAAAAGAGCTTAAGAGCCAAGGGGTTTCTGCAAAAAGTTTGTCGCGTAAAATTTCGGCCGTTAAACTTTTGTACTCCTTTTTGAGCGATCGGTATAAATTGCCCAATGTTGCTGGGGTTTTGACATTTCCAGCGGTCGAAAGGCGTTTGCCAAATTACCTTTCAGAACAAGAAGTACAACAGTTGTTGCATGCCGCAGGAAGCGATGTTTCAGCTCGTGGTATGCGCAATAAAGTGATGCTTTATCTACTTTATGCATCCGGGGTACGTGTTTCAGAGCTTATGTCTTTAACCGTTGAGCAGCTGCACTTTGATAGTGGCTTTGTGCATGTTGTAGGAAAAGGCAAAAAGGAACGTGTAATTCCCTTGCCCAAAAACCTCCTGGATCTGCTTCGGTATTATCTTGATCATGTGTATCCTAAACTTTTACCGAAGAATGTGTCGACGGGCAAGGCAAATTACCTCTTTTTTACTTTGTATAAAAATGCACTTAAACCCATGTCGCGCCAATATTTTTGGCAAACACTGAAAAAGATACTTGTGGCGGCAGGAATAACGAGAAATGTTACGCCGCATAGCTTGCGGCATTCATTAGCTACGCATTTATTAAAGAATGGAGCCGATATTCGTTCGCTGCAGATGTTGCTTGGTCATGAGAACCTGGCAACGGTTCAAATTTATACGCATCTGAGTAATCCGCAATTACGCCATATTTATGATAAAAAACATCCGCGGGCATAAAAACACAGGGATTGGGTTTGCCAATCCCTGTGTTTTGAGAAAATTTAATATCATTTCATTGCTTTTTCTATAATCTCTTCTCTGATGCTTTCAGCGCTAGAAACAACGGCGTTGTACATCGCTCCATAAATATCATCAAACTCTTTTGCTGTGTAATTAAATTCAAACGTGCTTTTTTGTATTGGGTTATGGAAGTACAAGATAGTTGGAATCACTGGATTTGGGTCCTTGAATACCAATAAATAATCATTTTTTACGATTGGATTTTTCATTGATGGAAATGGAAGAAAATGTTTTTGAGCATATGCTGCAGCCTTGCGTAATGCAGGATAATGACCAGTAGCTGTATTTTTGCTGCCATCAGCATCACAAACAATAATAATGGGACTTCGACGTTCAAGAAGCGGTGGGAATGGAAGGTTGATATCGATTCCTGCATCAATTAATGTTAAATTCTGTTCGTCGCAATTGGTAAAGTTTGGTACCATGCCAGGAGCAAGCCTTCCATGGCGCAGTGATGAGATAAGTTCGCGAAGAATAATGCCTCTGTCTTGATATTCACGTTCGCGAGGACGCATTCGTTCTTCAGTTTCAAAGTGATTAAGAAGATGTTTAATGAGTTCCTTTATGCTTAATGAGTAGGCACTACCGCAAATGCCCATGATCGTGCTAAGCGGTAAAAGAGGTTCCGTTGTTGTGGAAATTCTTGTTGGCACATACCCTAAGTGTCTTGTCTCAATGCTATGGTGGGGGAAAAATGTTTTATGTGTTCTCCATGGATTCATCTCTATCCATTGATGTTCAGTTTTTTTACAGGGAAAGAGACAACAACAACAAGACGATAGTGCATGAGGATGAATGGCTGTGAAAATAGGAAAAGGGTAGTGCTCAAGGTGTTCAGTTGTTGCGAAATCATTTAAATAACAATTTTGTGCGATGGCTCCCATATCACTCATAAGACGGTCTGTGATAAATCCACCATAAAGATCAACGATTTGAAGGCGGCGGTCATACCTAAAACGTTTTTCAAGATTGTGTGCAATTGCGTGGATTGTTGGGATGGTTTTATGAAAAAAAGCGCCGTTGGTAATAATGCTTTTGAGTGTTTGGGTAAATTCATCGATGGGGGTTCCTCTGGCCATAAAAGGCCCCATCATCCATGTTGAACCAGAAAGACCGGCCATAGCGCTTAAGCAGTCATAAAATCCAATTTCTTGCAACCCGGCAACAAAACCTGCCGTTGCGATCATTGCTCGATAACCGCCACCACTACAACATGCATCCATCCATACACTTTGTGGAATGGTCATGCCGCAGCGATGTGATAAATGTTCTTGGCTTATTGTTCTTCGGTACTGTTCTGGCGCAGGAGAGGAAGGTGTTGGTTCAATGTCGGTGATTTCCATCGCCTGGAGACGGGTTTGCGGCATTTGAAAAGCACATAGCGTAAATGTAATTGTGCACACGAAGCGCATGAATAGGTTCATGACGAGTCCTTCTCAAAAATATAGTGATAAGATTATTGCTATAGTTGCAATATCTTTGCCTTAATTTCCTCTCGGATGATATCAGCGCTCCAAACAAGCGCAAAAAACATGTCATTAAATATTGCGTTGAATTCATCTTTGGTATAAGAAAAATCGAAGGTGCTTTTTTCTATGGTGTTGTGAAAATAAATGATTGTAGGTACTTTGGGATCAATGTTCCCTTTTTTATTTCGTTTGAAAATAAGGACATGTGTATTTTTGGGTTCCTCTGGGTATTTGAGCGAAGGGAATGGTAATTTATGTTTGCGGGCATAAGCAGCCGCTTTGTACAAATGAGGATACTGTCCGCTATAGGTTGTTAAACTGGCATCAGCATCACAGATAATGATAACGGGGCTGCGACGTTCGAGTAGCGGAGGAAGCGGAAGGTTGAAATCTATGCCGGCATCAATGAGCTCTAAAACAGCATCGCCATGTTGTGTAAAGTTAGGAACTTTGGCTGGACAAAGCCGGCCCTCACTTAGTGACGTAGCAATTTCTTCAAGTGCGGCAATAATACTGAGCCGTTTTATTTCTCGCTCGCGAGATGGAGCGGGTGGTTGTTTTTTGAAATATTCAATAAGTCCGTCGACAAGGAAGCGGATAATGTCATCAATGCTGCATGCATATGCACTGCCACATATGCCCATGATGCTGCTCAGGGGGAGAAGAATTTGATCAAAATCTGGTATGGGTGTTGTGGTGTGCGGTACGCCAAGAAGCCCCGTTGGCGTACTATTACCGATGAGAGGAGCGAGGGTTTGGCGTGTGATGTCTGGGTTTATCTCAAACCAGTTAAAATAATTAAAGCGCAGGAGACCAAAGAGATAAGTTTTGGTATAAGGATGGATAGCGGTAAAAATAGGGTGAGGATATTTTTGAGCATTTTGTGATTGGCCAAGATCATTAAAACTTATATAAAAAGTTTTTTCACCTAGGTCACCCATAAGCTGATCTGCAATGATGCCGCCATAAAGGTCAACGATTTGTATTTCTCGTAATTTTTCGTATTGTAGCTCAAGGTGCTTAGCTATAGTTTTCAGGGTAGAAAAAAGGTGATCGGCAATGTTTGTATGGGTTAATCGATCTCTGAGTACATCGACAAATTGATCGAGTGGTAGATCGCGTGCCATGAGGTGACCGATAGCCCAGGTGGAACCGGAAAGACCGGCGATATTGCGGATACAATTGTAAAGATTTGTTTTTTCATCAAGAGCGATGCTTTGTAGGCCAGCGATGAATCCAATGGTTGAGATCATGGCACGATATCCGCCGCCACTGCAACATGCATCAACCCACAATGATTGTGGGATGTTGGATTGTTGCATAAATCGTTCAAGGTTGTTATGAGCGATTGTTGTTCTGAGTTGTTCATATGGTGCTGAGTTGATGGTAGGGTTGGCTGGGGTGAGGATGGTGAATGTGAGGGTAAGGAAAAAGATAAATTTTATCATGATTTTTAATTCCCCTTTTAACATTGTTTATTACAAACCATACAAAAAGAGTGCTGTTTGGTGCAAGCTTATGCATATGGTCAAGCATTAATCCTTTTCGATTCAGGCTTCTTGGTGTATACTTTTTAACGGTTGGTGGGCAGGGTATTGGGTATGCCAAAGTTTAAACATTCTAGGCGAGAGTGGATATTCATGGACGGAAAATTTATTACGAATCAGAAAGAATTATTATCGTTGCTATCATCGATGCAACCAATTTGCAGCAAGCGTACGGCTCTAGAAGTTACCGAGTCTATTTTGTTTCAGGTGGCCCCACGAGAGTTGACGCTCAAAGCAACTGATCTTGAAATTAGCCTGCAATCACACATGACCATTGAAAGCGATTTGATGGATACGGTTAATTTTTTGATCTCCGGCAAACGCATTTTCGAATTGGTTAAAGAACTTGATGGTGATATTGAATTTATCATTGAAGCATCGCAACTCCGCCTTAAAGCTGGTAGCGTTGATTTGGCGTTGAACATCAAAGAAGCTTCGGAGTTCCCACCATTTCCAGAGCGCATAGAAAATATGCTTGATATGCAAGCATCATTTTTGTTGAACATGCTCAATAAGGTGGCATTCTTGATTCCTCAAAATAATGCTAATACGGCGCTCAATGGCATGCTTCTTGAATTCGGCCCGACGTATATGGGCATGGTTGCAACTGATGGACATTGTTTGGCCCGTGTGACCTCGGACAAGTACACCTTGCCTGAAGAGCGCAAGTGGCTTGTCCCCAAGCGTGCTGTTCTTGAATTGAAAAAATTATTGGAAGGCAGTGTTGATGCTAACGCATTCCTTGGGGTGTGCGGCAATCAATTGGTTTTTTCTGGCAAGAATTTTAATTTCTTCACCAAGCTTATTTCTGATTCTTTTCCTCAATATCAACCGGTGCTCAATAAAGAAGGCTTTATGCCTGCACGCGTTATAAAAGATCCTTTCTTGAAGACGCTCAAGCGCACGAGCTGCTTACTTGCTGGTCAGTTTGTATCGACGCATTTCTTGTTTTCATCCGGAGCGGTCAAGGTGAGCATGCACAATAAAGAAGTAGGCAAGCTTGAAGAATCCTTACCGTTGAATGAATTTGATGGCGACAAGGTTGAAAGCCGCTTTTACTCGCCGTACTTGCTCAATGGATTACAGGTTTTTCCTGAAGAGAATGTACAGTTTTTTATCAAAAATGCAGCAAAGCCTATCATCTTTGAGGCGCAGGGAAATGATTATCAGATGACCTATTTGGTCATGCCGATTTCCATGACACAAGCAGAGGGGTAACCCTTTTTTTTCCGAGGGAGGTGCAGGAGGGAACGGCCTGCAGGAAGATGATGATGCCTTATAGAAGATTCCAAGGCGATCCCCCTTGGAGAATCCCCTGAAGAAAGCCTGTATTAGTGCTTATTAAAAAATTAATCTTACAAAATTTCCGTTGTTTTGCGACCCTCGAGGTTAGTTTCGAGGGTCGATGCGTTGTGGTCCAAGGGCGGAATGGGGTAGGCAAGAGTAGTGTGCTTGAAGCACTGCATTATAGTTGCTACCTCAAATCTTTTCGCACGCATACCCATCGCGATCTTATTAAGTTAGATACCGGTCATTTTTTTATTAAAGTTGAAACGGCGCAACAACAATTGGGCCTTACCGATACGCTAAGCGTTGGATTTTCAGCTGCTGAAGGAAAATTGGTAAAGCATAACGATAAACCCGTCCAATCCTATAAAGAGTTAATAAATCATCATCGTGTGGTTACGCTTGCGGCCGATGATTTATCGCTTGTCCATGGTGCTCCTGAGTTACGGCGAGATTTTTTGAACTATGCATTGTTCTTGCTCAATCCTGCACTCTTGGGGAATTTTAAGCGCTATAAGCAAATTCTTGAACAACGCAATAGCATACTACAGGCACGTAGGATGCGCTCGATTGCAACGGGCCTTGATGAACTTGAGATTTGGTCTGAAAAATTATGGGCCGAATCGTTGGTAATTCGTCAGGCACGTATCGCGTATTTGCAGACGCTCGAGGTCCAAGTTAATCAGCTATTGGCCGCATATTTTGTGCAAACCGATGCGGATTTAAGTGTGCGGTTTGAATATCTTGATAAATCTAAATTGGTGGCGAAGACCGATACGTTTGATGCTTTTTGGCGGCAATTTTCTGCGGCGCATCTTGAAACAGAACAGCAATTTGGACGCAGTTTTTTTGGCATCCATCTTGATGATTTTGCTATTATTTTTCAAAATAAAAAGGCCCGCATGTTTGCTTCACGCGGGCAACAAAAGTTAATTGTCTTTCTTATCAAAGTGGCGCAGTTGCTTGATCTGGGTTTTGCTGGTGAGCCGGGGGTGTTGTTGCTTGATGATTTTTTGACCGATTTTGATGACCAACGTATTCAAGAATGTTTTGGTGCCTTATGCGGTCTTCCATTTCAAATTATTCTTACCTGTCCGACCAACACCGCTGTGCTCGATGCTGGACTTGAAAAATCTCATGAAATTGGTGGTTTTTCTGTTGTTTCATTATAATCGCGAACAGCGTGTGGAACGCCATAAAGATAGCTAGACGGTAGGTTGTTGGGTAGATTTTTAGAATTTCTCATAGAAATTTAATGGTTTTTTGCTTTATTTACGCTCATTTAAAAAATAAAGCTTGATTTTCTATGGGGATTCGGTAAATTTAAAACATATCTTTAATTTAGACTTCATTACTACTCTCCTTTCTCCTTTTTCCGCCATGTAATTTCGTTACATGGCGGTTTTTTATCTGGGGCTTCATTTTTAGGGAAATGCGAGGGTTGGGGTTTGTTATTTGAAAATTTTTAAGCAAAATCCTTTTGTTTAAGGGGTTTTTAAAATTATATATTGCTTTTTATTAGAAATGCGATACTATAAAAATAGATTGTTGCTTTAGCTATACAATCCAGGCTATAGTTATAAAAGATTTAAAAAGCTTCATTACTACTCTCCTTTCTCCTTTTTCCGCCATGTAATTTCGTTACATGGCGGTTTTTATTTGTATGCTGGATAATTTTGGGGCTATTTTTTGGCTTCTCCTAGGCCCCTTGGTTTCGCCCTTTTTTTGTGGTTAATGGGATTTATAAAACAATATTGTTATCCTCTGTCCTTATTTATTTTGTTTGATCGTTTATTGGTTGTATGTGCTTAGTTTTTACAAGATCGTGCGATTGGTACGTCTTAGAGATTGGAAACTTAAAAGAGACATACATAGTCAAA
>CAZBUZ010000009.1:20341-23437 GCA_964495205.1 uncultured Pseudomonadota bacterium
TTAGTGAGTTTCATAGGTTAAAAGTTCGTTGGTATTGGGTTCTTGGGTTAAGGAGTTGACATAATAACGATTATCGGACGTTACCTTTACAAAAGAAAAAGGATGGTTTATTACTCCTTGCCTCGGCCTCTCTGAGGCTCTCGGCAAGGCCAATCCTCTGTCTAGGTTCAGATACATGCGCTGAAGAATCGCAAAAAATATTAAAACTACTTGGCATCAAACAGGACATTTGTTGCATACAATGATCTATACAACCTAAAAATTAAGTAAAAATATCCACCATCTTTGATGGTGGATATTTTTACTTAATTTTTACACTTTTATTGACACCATAAATATTCTTTAGCTTATATGATGAACATCAGATGAATGGTGCTTTATTATTTGATTTTTCAAAAAAGGAGATCAACTTATGGAATTTTTTCGCCATGCATGTTGGCTCGGCCTCTCAATTGCACTCATAAACACACTGCAAGTAAACGCGATGCATTATAAAGAGGATCCGCGCCTTAGCCAACAAGAACAAGATCTCACGATCAATAAAAAACAAGAAGTCGTTCTAAATTTAAGTAATCGTAGATTAACCGATGATGAATTAACCCAAAGCCTCTCAATGCTTGATTATAAGCTCAAACAAACAATAAACGTCATTGTGCTCTATCACAATCAATTAACCATAATCCCACTACTTCAAGAAAATGAATACCCTAACCTTACCACTATCTGCATTGGCGACAATCCACTCGACACGCTTAAGTGTGAATTATTCGGAAGGTTCCTTGCATTGAAAGAAAGAACAAAAGCTATAACACTCATTCTATCGAGCGACCAAAAAAAGATCGCCAATGCTTACGCTCGTCATACAAACACCCCTTCTGAGCAAAAAAATATAACCCGAGACTTTGGCCTTGTGAGCGTTCTTGTTCCTGTAACAATCGCAGGACTCATAACAATGATTTTTATAAAAAGTGGCTGCTGTAATTGTAGCTGTCAAAAATCGCTTCCTTATGACACGGATTAATTTTTTTATCCTACAAAATTTAAACTTTTGCGCTACTCCAAAACCCACATAAACATACGGCCATAGCATCGGTTACATCCTGCCGCTCGATGGTCCCAAGCTCTTTAAGGCGTGGGAACAACCGCAGCACCATGGCCGCTACCTGATCTTTGCTTGCAGCACCATATCCAGTCACAGCACTCTTGACCTCCCGCGGCGCAAATTCATGCACCTGCATACCCGCCTGAGCTGCCAGCAGGTACAAAATCCCGCGCAAGTAACCCAACTTCAAAAAAGTCTGAGCGTTCTTGCCCAAAAATGATGTTTCGAGAGCAATCTCTGTTACGCCATGTTGGGTTATTTTTGATTGGAATGTTTCATAAAAAATCCCCACCCGCTCCACTAACGATTTCTGTGAACTCATTTTAAGAAAGCCATAATCCAATAACAAGGCTTTGCCAGCATCCTTTTTAAGAATTGCATAGCCGGTTACCGAAAAGCCAGGATCAACGCCAAGAATGATTGAATTCATTACCTACCCCTCTTGCAACCCGCATCCTTCGATACGCTCGCTTCGCTCGCACTCAGGACGAGCGGGTTGCTATAGCGATACAAAGTACTCTATTTTTTTCGCTCACCCTGAGTGATTTTTGAGCACAAGCGAAAAAATCGTATCGAAGGGTTCATTCTCCCAAATCATAAAATCGCGTAATGTCTCCTTTAAACCTTACCAAAAAAGATCCCACCGGACCATTACGTTGTTTACCGATGATCACTTCGGCGTTGTCGGGATATTCAGTTTCAGGGTTGTATACCACGTCACGGTAAATAAAAAAGATGACGTCGCCGTCTTGTTCAATGGCACCCGATTCACGAAGGTCTGAAAGCATCGGCCGCTTGTCCATGCGATTTTCAAGAGAACGCGAAAGCTGCGATAACGCAAGCACCGGCACATCAAGTTCTTTAGCTAATGCTTTAAGCCCTCGTGAAATAGCTGAAATTTCTTGCGTACGGTTCTCATGCCGTTGGCTCGAGTTGATCAACTGCAAGTAGTCTATCACCAGTAGTTGCACGTTAGCTTGCGCTTTCAACTTTCGGGCTTTAGCACGCAATTCCAATAAAGTTATCGAGGGCGAATCATCAATAAAAATTTTCGCTTCCGCAAGACGCGCTGCTGTATTGGTCAGTTCCATCCACTCATCAGATGACACCATGGCATTACGAATTTTCTGGTGTGGAATTTGCGCCTCAGCTGAAAGCATACGAAGCACCAACTGCTCTGCCGACATTTCAAGGGAAAAAATACCAATATTCGAGCCCGCATGCCATGCGTTGAGCGCAATATTAAGCGCAAGCGCTGTCTTACCCATTGAGGGTCGTGCGGCTAAAATGAGCAGATCGCCCTTTTGCATGCCCGAAGTCATTTTATCAAAATGGAAAAAACCAGAAGGCACACCAGTTACACCCTCGTGGCATGTTTTGATTTGCGCCAGGTGCTGGAATGTTTTCTTGAGCAAAATATCAAGCTGTACAAAGGTTGGTGGCGTTAATTTGTTAGAAATTTGAAAAATCTTTTTTTCCGCCGTATCCAAAACACCATCAATCTCATCCGCATTTTGATCATAGCAAGTGGTAATGATATCGGCGGCAGAATTGATAAGCTCTCGTAAGATAGCCTTATCTTTAACAATACGCGCGTGTTGTAAGATAAGCCCCAGTGACGGAATATCTTCTTGTAGCTCCATCAAATACAAAAGTCCGCCAACCTCATCAAGAATCTTTGCTTTAGCTAAGGCATCTTGCAAGACAACCAGGTCAATTTTTTGATTCGCTTGCGCAAGATCAAATATTACTTGATAAATGAGCTGATGCTGGCGAAGAAAGAAATCAGAAGGCTTAAGAACATCTGAAACCAAAGTAAGATTTTCTTCATTCAAAAGAATAGCCGCCAACACAGCTCGTTCAGCTTCAACGCTGGCTGGCAGGTTTTTACCCAATACAGGCTCTTGAGACGGAACATCCCTTTTACGCGGTCTTGCACCCGCAGATTCTTCAAACATACGCGCTTAATTCCCCAAAAGGTGTTGTAGAACTAT
>CAZBUZ010000010.1:0-22007 GCA_964495205.1 uncultured Pseudomonadota bacterium
TGTTGAATATTGCGAATGGCGGCATGCTGTTGGTGTATCCAAATTCGCGTTTGCGTTTGTCTGGTGTGCGCCTTAAAGGGCTTGGGTCAGGCAAGATTATTATGACCGAGGGGGCTGAGCTGTATTTGTCTGATGTTGAGATTGAGATGGACGATGATTATGACATTTTTTCTGGTGGTGTTTATATTGATGGGTCAACAAAAATTATTACCAAAGACCACATCCTGAATTTCCGTTCCTCTACTGCTGATGATCAGGTTTTAATCATGGACGAACAGCAGAACTTGGTTTTTGTGCAGGGCTTGGATACGCATGGTTCGTTAACCGTTGATCGTGTTGCTCTGACCTATGATCCGCTTGAATTTGTTGATCAATACAACGTGCGGCCGCTGCGCATTCAGGATCCAAATCACAAATTTATCAATATTATCAACCATGCTTCGATTCGGAAATTTCGTACCGAGTCGATTTCATTGCTTGATTATAGCTCTAATGCTGCTATGGAGCGATATGCGGTGGTGTTGCCAAATCGTCCGGTTAAAATTTTCCCTGAAATTATTGAGGGTGCATTGAATTATGAGGTGCGTGTGCAGGGTCGTTCGAATTTTTATCAGTTTGCTGATGCGCGCGAGCCGCTGCTTTTTATTTCTGATGGTGTGCATGCTGTTTATGAGGATTTAACCTTTAGTCGTTTTTCATCTGAAACATTGTCGCTTGGTGCTGATGCTTCGCTCATTTTTGGCGATAAAACAGCAGTCGAGCTTTTTCGCATTAACGATACGCTCAATTATCGTTGGACTTTTCAAGGTGATACGGTGTTGCGTGGTGGCGGGGTTATTCTCAACCTTGGGCCCGAGGGAGAAATTGTGTTGCAGGGGGAAAATTCTACTTTGCGTATTGAAGGAATAACGTTTAAAGGCCTTGAGGCTGAAAAGATTCGTTGTTTAGATAATTCATCAAAGATTATCCTTAAAAATGTGAAGTTGTTTCCTAGTGATACGTTTAGCTTTAATCAGGGTGCCCTTGACCTACAGGGTGATGTTATTATCACCGGTCCTCACGCCATTAGTTATGAATCTGATCAACCGTGCACAATTCTTGCAGATTCGACCTTGGTGCTCAGGCGAGGGGCAACGTTGGCATTTGAGCCTGTTGCTCAGGATAGTAGAATGAGATTGCTCTTTGAGGATGGATCGGCTTCATTGCGTATGGAAGATGCGATCTTATCAGCCCCATCTCCTGGCCTACAGCTGACAACTGGCCGCCTTGAATTGCGCAAATTTAACTATGTGCGTAATGATGGTGGCCTTGATGCAAATACCGGCATTGATTTGGGTGATGGGACATTCGAGCATAACCTGTACATCGATCAACCAAGCAGCGATGCCTTACGTTTGTTGTCTGGTGTGTTAACGGTACGGAATGTAACCGGTTAGCATAACGTTTGTGAGGACTATCTGCTTTGGCCTATCCATTCCCAACAATGTTTTTGTAGCGCTTTATTTGTTATCCCGGTCATCTCGCCGGGATCCATCCCAAGATTGCTTTCCTGGTTTTTTTTGTGTCTGTTTTACACAAAATGTTGTTTTTTTGTATATTTTTTGACGGTTGATGTAGCCATGTTATGATAAATGTTGTATATTTGAAAAATAAAAACAGCGGATGAGTTTTGTCGGTCCGGCATAATGTTTTACATATGCCTTATGGAGGTTTTTATGAAAAATTTTCGTATTCTTCTCTGTGGAGCTCTTATTTTTTCAGCGAATATTACGCTTACGGCGATGGAGCCAGAAGCGCCGCAGCCTATCACCTTTGGTACTTTTGCGCAAACTGATTGTGCAGTGTGTTGTGTTGGTATGGCTGGGACGGGCGCTGTTGTTTTGTTGGGTTGCGGCCATGCAATGCACCAGCGATGTTTCGAGCCTTGGATGCAACGTGGAATTTTTACCTGCCCATTGTGCCGTGCTGAAGATGCTTTGTATCGAGCTATGATGTTTTTAAGTGACCGCATGATTAATTCAGAAATGGTTTATGTTGCGGCAGAGGATTATGATGTATATGTTCAGCAGCAAGCGGCTGCAGGTGTTCGTTGCGCTGAAGTTCGCCGTCATATGACCGATGAGGGAGAGATTGTGGAAGCAAACTTGGAGCATCTTCTTACCGATGAGGAGTGGCGTGTTGGCCTTGAGCAATGTATCACTGATGATCCAACCATTTTACACCGTTCTAATGGCTATGGCGTGACCTTGTTGCAACATGCATTTCGTTGTGCATTGGATAATCATGGGAGAAGTGATTTGATGGGCGGCATTGGTGCTCGTGATAAGGCGCTGAGAGCGTTTATTGTAAGGCTTATCGATGATCCTAGAACGAATATTAAAAAAGGACAATTAGTTGCGCCGATGAATAGATCACTATTTCTTGATTTCGAAGAATCTTCGGCAGATGCTGTAGATCCTGATGATTGTGATGATCTTTTTGGTGGGGAGCATTTTTCGCCACGTCTTTTAGCTCACAAATTGGGTGACCCATTAATTATACAGGCGATGATATCGCGGTTACAAGAGCCGATTGAGTTGCCATTTGATCTGCCAGTTTTTACTGACTCACCTCATACGCCACGTACGCCCGATCAGTCTCCACGTGAATTAGTGTGCCCAGGTGCACCACGTGTTGATCGAACATTGCTTGACCTTGCATCATCAGAGGACGACGAATCATCAGGTGAAAGCGAATCATCATCTGAGGATGATGATTTTGCAGCTAATTTTCCTCCTTTGCATGAGGGTTCAAAATAAAAATTAATATGGTAAGGTGGGCGATTATACGTACCCGCCTTACCTTGTTTATTCTTTACAAACATAACGCATCAATTTTTTGAAAAGATTAAGAACCTCAGTACTCACGTTAATTATTGGCTGAATAACCCATGGTTGCATCGTGCATTGAATTGGTATCCCCATGTCATAAGCGTTTTTCGATGTTCTGGAATATTGCCATAAGGATATTGATCATCATAAAGAAAGGGTTCGATTGAGCTTGTGTTTGTTGATGGGCATGCTGTATCAATAAATTCATCTTTGAGTTCGTCAATGTTTACATGAGGTGCGAGCAGATGTGCCATGACGCTGATATCATGAGTTAATCTGCTGTCGAATGCGTCGACTCGTGAATCAATGGTGGTTGCGAATTTGAGTGCACGCTTATGTTTTTTTACGTCAAAAGACATGTTCGTGAGCGTTTGGTATGCAAGAAATGATAATTGCAATAGGTGATAATTAAACATATTCGGATTTTGTTCCACAAAAAATATAATTAAAAATTTGCCTTCTGGGGTTTGGCTGAGTATGGCTAAATATTTACGCAGATAAAGATAGGTATAAAAAACTACATTGTTAATGTGAGGATTGTCTTGCTGGCAAAAACTGAAGATTTCTTTGAGCTGCTCGTAAGCGTCAGTTTGAGAATAAGCGAAGTTATTATTTGCGAGATAATAAGCAAACCCTTTGATTAATAAAGTTGTTTCATCGATGCTTTCTTGTGGTCCTTGTTGTTGTGTGCTCATTGCCTGGAGAGCCGGATTTTCCATGGCGAAAGCTGCAGCCGCAATGCTGCTGAACATGCAAATAGCCAAGAAGATTTTGAAGTTATGAATACGTAACATGACGGTACCCTTTGTAAAAAAGATTGTTTTGTTCATACAATAAAAAAGCCTCGGCAGTGCGCCGCGGCTTTGAACCTTATCGATTTTAATGACTAGTTTTTCATAATTGATTTTTTTGGGTCATCAAACAAAGGCGCAATACACCACGGCGATGGGGCATTGCACATTGAAGGAATCCAAAAACACCAAAGACAAAGCGCCAGAAGGTGGCGGATTGTATAAGTGCATCTAAAGACATGCAAAACGCAAGAGGGCTCTGAGCAACTAATGTTGCCCGAGTCATCGTCGAAGAGATGCGGTTTATGCATGGTAATGATGTGTTCATGATCCTTATTATCCCTAGGAGATCCTTACTTTTTGGTGAGATTTTTAAAATGTTTTTCATGATAGTAAATGATGAGGTGTTTGTCAAAGATTATAGAGGCTATGGTTTGATGGGTTATTATTTCAAGTTGGAAATGTGGCGATAAGGTTTCACCAAGAAGAAGGGTGAAACCTTATCGCCACATTAATCGAGCGTTAGCTTTTTTTTGAGAAGGGAAGCGGATAGGCCTGCGTATTGGTAACAAAGCGCAAGGAATCAAGTGCTGCCATTGGCGCTTGGCCCCATTGTGAAAATAAAACATATTTGGCACGCTCTAAAAAGACGTCAAGCTTTTGGTGGCAAACTTGTTCCAGTTCGCTGACGTACACGTAATCTCGGTTTGCCTTGCGCATGATGTCTGCCAGGTTGGATAAAATGATCTTACGCCGTTGCTCAAATTCGGTCTTCATTTTTTCTGGCAGTTTCTCAAGATTGACTGGTTTTTCTTCCACGAGCGTGGCGATGAATGCATCGACTGTTTTGGTGAGCATTTTTTTCGAAACAACGCCTCGTGCTTTTGTGATGAGATTGTCAAGTGCTGCGGCGAGGTCTTTTTGAATAATGGCGAGCGATGTGGTTGATTTTTGTTGCATGCGTAGATTATTGGTTAATTGTGCGGTGACAGCATCAATTTTTTTAGCAACATCGGCAGCAAGTTTATTGGGAAGTGATTTGGGGTCAAGACCGTTGGCAATGAGTAGGCTGCTTGCTTCCTGTGCGATGGCGGTTTTCAGATCACTAATTTGAACGATGATTCTTTTGTCTACACTTTTTTTTGTTGCTGGGGGTGTGGCGGTTAGCCATCCACTGGTAAGTATGGCTGTTATGATGACGATAGGGGCGGTAGTGCGTTTCATTGCTGACTCCTTTTTTTTAACTTATAGCTAAATTCAACGTAAAGGCTGCGGTCCTGTGCGTTAACGTGGCTGAAGCTTAATCAAGCATTTTATTCAATACATCAATATCAAGAGATATTTCTCGCAAAATTGTTCTGAGTAACGGTCTTGGTAGGTCTTGTCCTGTATGATGAGGAAGCGTCGTTGTTCTTCCATCTGGATGACGATAAAAAACATGACTGCCTTTTTGACGAATCTGCTTGAAGCCAAGTTTGAGAAGAATTGCTTCGAGTTCTTTGGCCTTGAGCATTCGTAATCTAGTCAATTGCAAACTCCCATTGTTGAACGCCAACAAATTCTGGAAGCTTTGTTTTTTCTTCGTTATCCATTTCTTCTAGGCAGAGTGAGACAACCTCTTGTAAGTTTTTTTGCAATTCATCAAGCGATGCTGCGCAGGTGTGTGCGCCGGGAATTGCAGGAACTGTTGCGATGTACATGCCTGATTCTGGATCTCGTTCGATAAAACTTGTTATTTTCATAAAAAAACCTTTCTAAAACTTATACCTAAACCCAACAACGGCGGCGAATGCAGGCTCGCTTCCCAAACTATCGTAGTGGCTGAGGCCCTGCGTGTCAACGCGGCGGGTGGTGAAGTTGGGTTGACCTTCCACGTCGCGGTACAATTTGCCGGGCATGAATAGGCAGAGCAGCGCATAGGCGTTGGCGTGGTCAAGGAAGTTATAGGTGGCGCGGATATCGATTTCTATGCCGAGCATACGGCTGGCATCGCGGCTGCTCAGCCAACCTGTGTTGCCTGGCGGAACGGTTGTGGCATTATCCTTAGTGCGTGGAACACCTGGAAATCCAAGGCGCGCGCGTTCAAGCGCTATCTGATTATCGATGGTGGCATCTGGGTAATGGCCATATTTGTCCCACGCTTTCAAGTGTGCTACCTCCCACAGGCCCCAGATGTTGGCTGAACAAAATCCTTTGCTGCGTTCGTGAAAAGGATACCACGTGAGTCCAACGCCCAAAAATTGGAGGTTGGAAAGATCCTTGAGGTTGTTGTAGGCCCAGAGTGTGCGGTTGGAGATATTGAGTGGGCGTGGGATGACGAGGCGGTCAAAGATGAGGAAGTTTTCCATGTCGCCATAGCCCGTGTAGCGCGATCGCATTGGAACAAAACCGTAGTAGGTATGGTTATTTTCATCATTGTAGGGGTAGTTGTCGCCTGAGATGTAGCCAGCCGCGCCGGTGAGCTTATAAGGCCATTCCTCAAACTTGTAGCCGACGTCAGCAAGCGCCATGAAGCCTTGGTAGTTGAGGCGATAGCTGGGGCGGAAGCGGGCGTTGCCGAAGGTGTTTGCATTGTAAACCTTTTGACCATTAGCTAAGCCTGCTGCGGCAGTTGTTTGTAGTGCTGCGCCACCTTGCCCCACGAGGAGCAGTTGAGCATTTCTTAAAAGATCTCGGTTCCATGGTTGATTGGCTGCATAGCCGATATATGAGCTTGGTGTAAATTGTCCGGCTGGCACAATATTTGTTTGAGCGTCAATAGGGATTCTAGTTACAGCTGTTTCACCGGGAGAAAGTTGAGCGGGATTGCCAGCTTGCATTACAAGATGGCTGTAGACTTCCTTTACACTACCACCACTATTCTGTAATACCTTTGTATTCCTATCAATGGCATGTACCTTTTGATGTCCAAATTGCCCCGCCACCTCAACGTTTACGTCAAAATTGCCGCGTTTGCAGCCGACCATGGCGCCGAGGGTTGTCAAACGAGAACTTGCATCGGCTTCAAATTCGATCGATTGTTCTGGCGCGTTCGTGTAGACGAAGTAGGGCTGTAGGTGCACGTCGCCGAGCGGGTGGTCTTGGCGTGTGTAATCGAATTTAAGCACGAGGTTGCTGCGATCTTTGTTGGTACCGCGGCCTGGGCCCGCATCAAGGCGTTGTGCACGGGTTGGTGCGAGTGTGTCTTCAAGGTCAGTACTGACCGAGGTCCATTTCATCCAGTACAAATCAGCGGACCAGTTTTTACCCAGGTCAACGCGGAACAAGACACCCGGAGGCATGTGCGGATATCGTGTGTAGTGGCCCTCCCCTGGCCACCCGAGATAGTCTACCGCTAGATCATCGTGATAACCGAGCGCTATGCCGCGCCCCACAGTGTACTTGAAAAAGCCGACTTGCAGGAATGCGGGATGATTTTTGAATGCTGACCAAAAGGTATCGAGATTCAGCTTGAACCACGCTTCTTCGGCAAAAATCAGCGGCATGAGGGTCTTGACAGTGACGTCTCGTGCAACGATGACGCTATCAAGATCGGTTGAGCGGATGTCATCGCGCGAGAAGGGCATGTAGTGGCCATACTGCTGCCAGTAGATGTAGTTGGTGAGTTTGACTTCTGCTTCTGATGCTGGTTTGCCAAAGCGTTTAACGCCTTGCTCCGCTTTGAAATCAAGAAACATCTTGTGACGCACAAAATTATTTTGGTCTGAGTAATCATTGCGTAGGGTGCGGACATTGTTATAAAAGAAAAAGTCATCCTTGAGGCCGCCGGATAAATTCATGTTAATGTCGTTGCGCGTGAGTTGGAGGAAGGAAACCCCGTCGCCCCCCTTCGATTTTTCTGTGATGGGTGTGGTCTTGCTCTGGGGGCGGTGGATTCGACTTCGCTCACCACGAACGAGGTTGGAAGACCGTTCGCCTCGCGCATCCTGAGCGGAGTCGAAGGAAGCGGAGCCCTTCTGAGGGCGGCGTCGAAGGGTGTCTTCGGAGGTATCAGCCGCATGGAGGAGGCTGGCAATGGCGATCGGTAATAACAGTAACCATTTATAACTCATAAAACTCCTTTAAGGGGTTATTCCAAGCGTTTCTTGCATAACAGTCCGCGAGAGTGGCTGTGGTGCTTGCATGGGGGACGAATTTTCATTTTCTGCTGGTTGTTTTTGATCCCCAGCGTCCTTCTCTGCCTTGTCGGTGTCTGGGTAAGCGCCCATATACCAATCGGGTTGGTGCTCTACATCTTCTGGGTTTGCATGTTGCTCGGTGTATTTTGTTCGTGATTTTTTTATTTTTTTCTTTTTTGTTTTTGGTGCTTGAGCTGGCATGTTTTTTTCAGGTGTAATCTTTTTTTGTGGTTGTTTTTCTGTGTTGCTCATTTTTTCAAGCGTAGTCGTTATCTTTAAAAGAAGTGCTTCTATTTTTTCGAGCGTCTTCTGTGTTTTGTCGGTTGCGGGCTTTTCTGTCGTTGTATACGGTGTTGGCTTTTCGGCAGATGGTTGCTTGGCAAAGGGTGGTGGTGGAATAAAGGCAGAGCGGCCGGTTGGTGGGGTTTCTTCTTTTGGAGCTTTTGCTTTTTCTGGTTGTTCTTCAGGCTTTTTTATTTTTGCAGGTTCTGGTTTTTCTTCTTCACTTGGGACAAATGAGCGTGCTGGTCTTTTCTTTTTTTGCTCTTTTTTTCCTGTTTTTTTCTTTGCCTTTGATTTCTTGGATGTTTTTGGTTTATAGCGTTCTATTTGTTGTTGTGTTGCAACATTAATTCCTGAGAGCATGTTATAGGTGGTGACCTTGAAAGGGTTGTTGCTGCGTGCATCGCGGCTGTAGAGATGGATGTTCCAGTCATCAACTGTTTTTCCTGCTTCTAGAATAACAAAAGCATCATGGTGAAATTTGATGGCGCGTTGATACACGTAGGTTGGGCAGGAGAGGATATTCCATGCGACCGAGTCCATATCTGGCGCCAGAAAGCGCAAGCCTTCCATTGGTTGAAACGATTCTCGTTTTTTTTCACCGCGAAAAATCGCTTTGATGATGATAGGCGATTCTTCTCCTTCTGTTTCTTTTTTTTCTTTGATAACAAGATAATCAACGCCTGAGGTTTTTTTCATTAAAAATTGGGCGTAATTGGTTTCTTGTAAAACCTCGCTTTGTGTGCGGCCAGTATCCGAGATGCGGACGAAGGCATTGGGTACTTCAGGGATGGTGAGATAAGCTGCTTCTGGGAGGGTGTCAAAAAATTTATTAACCTCGGTTGCCAGTGGTATAAGTTCTTTTGAGAGATGTGAGGCGCGTATTTGAAGTTCGGTTTTAAGCGTGTGTTCTTGCCAGTAATTGGCGGTTTCATGATTGCCTCGGAGATAGAAAACGCGATCTGGATTTTCTTGGACAAAGCGCATGACCGCGGCCAACGTTTCCATGGAATAACATGAGCGACTAATGACATCGCCCATGAAAAAAACATAGGTGTCTGGTTGCTTGAGTTGAAGATTTTCATTGATGTATCCTAATGCCTTAAGTTTCTCAAGATCGCGTGTGAACGAGTGGAATGCGCCTTGCACATTGCCAAAAATAATGAATTTAGATTGTGGTGTTGATGGAATTTTGCAGATGACAGTCCCACCTGTTTGTCCTTTAGCTTCACGTTCTTTGGTCAAGGAGACCAAGAGCGTTTTGAAAAAACCGGGTGAAAACACCGGGCGTTTGATGATGCCAACAAGCGAGAGGATATACTTAAACTTCTCTCTCATGATAAAACCAAAGGTTGGCCTGAAGCGCTCATAGTAGGTATTGAACTCTGGTTTAAGCGTATTGTTGTTGCTCATCGGTACCAGCTCATTGGTGCTTTTGGCAAATTCTTGAAGTTCATGAAGGTTTTTAAATCCTGTTTTATAGACAGGGCGAGGGAGGGTAATGAGCAAGATGATTACAAGGAGGGCGAGCCCGCTCAACGTTATGCCTAGAATTTTGAACACGGCGGCCAGTCGGCTGAATTTAGTTTTTTTCAAACGATGCTTGGTCATTACTATTCCTTATTTCCCTCGTACTTTTTAGGGAGGTGCAGGAGGGAACGGCCTGCATCTTACCTTTTTCCTTCTTATTTAAGAAGTATATAACCGGTAATGCTCATAAACAAGAGCACCATGATGATGAAGGTGTAGCTATTAACTTTTTCCAAGGGATCGATTTTTTTTGCTGATAGGGTGTTTGTTGTAGCGGATGGTGTTTCATCTTGCTTTCCTTCCTCTTGCCGGACAGAGAACAGGCGGGTGCCGATGAGTTGGTAGATGAAAATGGTGAGTGCTGTGATGAGAAGAAAGAGGTAGATTTCGTCGGTAGTTGTAAAATAGCCCACAGGAGGCATCATTTGTTCAATAACGAATCGATAACCAAGGAGTGCGGTTACGGCACTGATGGCGAGGGTAAATCTGCCGACAATATTGGATAAGTTCATTGCAAAGGAGAAAAATGAAAAAAAGATAGCAGCAAAAAGCGGGAGGAAGATAGTTAAAATTTTTCGAAAGCTTGATTTGACAATATTGATAATAAAAAGAGCTTTGGGGATTTCTGTTCTTTTCGTTTTATCTTGAGGATCCAATTGTATTTTTTGGTAACCAGCGTCGACATTGAGATCTTGCAGCATCCAGCTGGCGGGTATGATTTTGGGCGCTAATTGAAACGATGATCGATCGAGTACGTAATACATTTCTTCAGGGGTAACAAAATTATTGGCCAGAGCAATGACGATGCGGTGGTCTTCAAAGGGGAATTTGTGATAATTGAGATCGCATTTTATATTAAAAAGTACATTATATTTGGCAAATATTTTGTTACCAATAATGCGGATGTCTGCGGTTGTTTTGTATAAAATGTTACCCTTATCAAATGAGAACTTTTCGATAGTTTCGCGCATGATCTCATCGGCGTTGAATTCAAACCAGATAACCGCATCGACGATAAAAAGATTTTTAATCGGATCAAATTCTGGAAGGTTTTTGATAAACATTCCAGTGCGTACCTTTACCGCAAAGGCTCCTAGTTTTTTAATGATTTCAGTGGTGATCGGGGTAATTTGTGGTAACGGATCGGTGACATAAACGCGTTGGTAAGCGATGTTGAATATGATTAATAACAAAAAAGCCATAATGCCGAGGATAAATGTTTTACTTTTGAGTGTTGTGATATCGAATAATTCTTTGAGCGAAGCCCTTGATGGCAACATGGTCCACATATTCTTTTGCATACGTTTAAAAGAGCTCATGAATTTCCCCCGTTAAGTGGTTGGTGACAAAAACCAGGCGTCTTGTGAGCCGGTGTTGATCCAGACGCTTGACGAAAGGGCTCGTGTTTCTTCATCAAAGGTTAAGGTTAGGCCTTTGAAGTTAAACGCATTAAAAAGTGTTATTGTTTCGATTATTTTTTGTGCACTAAGCGGCGGTTGTGTGTAGGAGAGCGCAGCGTAGAAAATAGCCGCGTTGATGTAGCCCTCAAGTGAAAAAGGGGTGAGCGGTTTGTTGGGGAAGTATTTTTTCATGTCGGCTCGATATTCTTTAGCGATGCCGAGGTTGCTTTTGATTGGATCTGGGACAACCGATGAGGTAACCATACCGATGCCGCGTGATTTTTTGAGGGTTGATTGAATAGTGAACAGTTGCCCAAGGCCCAAGAATGTTGTTTTGTGGAGTCCTTTGTTGAGGACTTGACGGACGAAGTTATATGCTGGGCGAGCTTGCGCTATGCAGATAATGGCATTGGGTGCTGCTGCAGCTATGGTGTTAACAGCTGCGGCGATATTGACTGTTTTTTGTTGATATGATCCTTTAGCGATTGGTTTGATGTGATACTTTTTCTTGAGAATGTTTTTGATGATACCATAGCATTCCTCTCCCCATTCGCTTGCTTCATAGAAGACTGCGATTTTTTTCTTGTTGAGCACATTAATTGAATAATTGATGAGCGCACTTAATTCATCGTCATGAGGGGGGCGGAAATACACAATATTGGAGTATTCTGGTTTGCGAAATTTTTCCATGCCATCAAGCGGGAAGAAGATAGCAAGTTTTTGTTGTTGAATATATTTGCTAATGGCCGTCAGACTTTCGGGGCCAAAAAAGCTTGCAAAGAGGGGGGATTTTTTCAGAAGTGTTCGTGTGTTTTTCCTTATCTTTACGATATCTGCGTGGTCATTAAGCATTGATAGGTTGACGAAAATAGGACTATTTTTATCTTCCTTTTTTATTTTATTGAAAAAGAGTGTCATGCCATCAAAAATTTGTTTGCCAATAATTGAGATCTCTCCCTTGAGCGGAAGCGTTGCGTTTAAAGCTACTTCAGTTTTGCCGGCAACCTTGTGTGTTTTAAGTGGTTTGGTCAAGGAGCTAGAAGTTTTCTTTTTATGTGGTTTTGGCGGAGGCGGATTCATCTGCTGAGCGCCATATTGCTGTGGGGGATAGTACGTTGGCCAGATAATTTGACGAGGTTGCGATGATGCTTGTGCTATTGCGAATGCCGTTGTGATTGTTGTTAAGCAGAGAAACTGTGAGGATAAAAAATGCATACCATGCCCTTTTTTTATTTAAAATTTGTTGCATCTAACATGCAGTTGGCATAGAAATTAAGTCAATAATTTTCATTTATGATGGAAGATGTGTAGAAGAAATGTATTGTTTGATATTTGCGGTTTACAAGGTCGCCTCCTAGCAGGACGTTTAAAAGGTTTGGGTGTGTTGTTTTTTTTCTATGAGAAAATATTGCTCGTGATGGTTGCATCTGGGTGCGGTGCGTTCGATTGCGCCATTCGGTGCGTGACATTTGCAAGAAAGTGTGGTATTATGAGGTTTCTATTGGAAAATATAGATAAATAGAAATAATTAATGAATGCTTTTCTGGGGGTGAGGACGCATGGATAACGGAAAAATTATCATAAAAGGTGCCAAGGAGCACAATCTAAAAAATGTATCGGTTGAGATTCCTAAAGGTAAGCTTGTGGTTATTACCGGGCCTTCTGGGTCTGGTAAAAGTTCATTGGCCATGGATACCTTATATGCTGAAGGGCAACGTCGTTACGTTGAGTCATTATCATCCTATGCCCGGCAGTTTTTAGGGATTGCCAAACGGCCTGAGGTGGAAAAAATAGATGGGCTTTGCCCTGCTATTGCCATTGATCAAAAGACTGTTGGGTATAATCCGCGTTCAACGGTTGGAACGATTACCGAGATTTATGATTACCTTCGCGTGTTATTTGCGCGTGCCGGGACTCCTCATTGCCCTGAGTGCGGCAAGGAAATCCAAGCCGCTTCTCCTGAACGCATAACACGGATGTTACAGCTTAAATTCAATGGTCAGACTGTTATGATAGGCGCCCCGATTGCCGTTGAAAAAAAGGGTGAGTTTCGGCATGAATTGGAAAAGTTTTTTAATGATGGTTATTACCGCTTTTTGATCGATAAAACAGACTATCGGTTTAAGGACGTCAAAGATATCGAAAACCTTAAATTAAGTAAAAATTTTAAGCACAATATCAGCGTGTTGGTCGATAAGCTTGAGGTGCAAGGCGATCAAACAGTTCGTTTGCAAGAGGCTATCGAAAAAGCATTTGCCCTGAACGGCGGTTTGTGCAGCGTAGTTGATGCCAAAGGTAAAGAACAAATGTATTCTTCCAAGCGGATTTGCCTTGATTGTGTGCGATCTTTCCCTGAGCTTGAACCGCGATTTTTCTCATTTAATTCCCCGCTTGGTGCTTGTACCAATTGTCATGGTCTTGGTTTTACCTATGAGTCTAGTTCTTCATGGAACTGGGGTTCTAAAAAGCAAGACGAGGGGGATGATGAGTCGTGGCGTTCTGCCTATTTTAGTTCGGATGCCCATGAAAAGGTTTGTACCTATTGTCAGGGTAAACGGTTGAAAGATGAAGCCTTAGCGGTCAAAGTCGTTGGAAAAAATATCCATGATTTTTGTTCGATGGCAATTAAGGATTTGTTGAAGTTTATGCAGACCGTTTCCTCCAGTGCCTCTCTCAGCGATGTTGGAGATATTGCGGCGCCGCTTGTCCGAGAGGTTGCGACGCGTCTGACTTTTCTTGAGAATGTTGGCCTTGGCTACCTGACCCTTGGTCGTACCGCTCGTACGCTTTCTGGTGGCGAGGGACAACGTATTCGTCTTGCTACGCAAATCGGCTCAGCGCTTAGTGGTGTGCTTTACATCTTGGATGAACCAAGCATCGGGTTGCATCAGCGTGATAATGACCGGCTTATCAATACACTTAAAAAATTACGCGACTTGGGAAACACCATCGTTGTGGTTGCACACGACATGGACACCATTGCTCAGGCAGATTATTTGGTTGATATGGGGCCCGCTGCGGGCATTTTAGGTGGTGAGGTTACTGCCAGTGGAACACCGCAAGCGGTTGCTGCGATGGAAGCATCGTTGACTGGTTCGTATCTTTCTGGTGCGCGTGCGATTCAGGTGCCAACATATCGACGTCCACCTGCAGGGTTTATCACCCTCAAGGGTGCCCGTGCAAACAACCTAAAAAATATCGATGTGAAGTTTCCGCTCGGCATTTTTGCGGCTGTTTCTGGCGTTTCAGGATCCGGTAAGAGCAGCTTAGTTATGCATACGCTGGCAACTGCTTTGCAGCAGTATATTGGCCGTGGTTTTGCCATTGGTAAAGATTTTGAAGAGATTGAAGGTATAGAACAATTAAAAAATGTAGTTTTGGTTGATCAAAGCCCCATTGGCCGTACGCCGCGATCGAATCCTGCAACGTACTTGGGTATTTTTGATGAGATCCGTAGTTTGTATGCAAGCTTGCCGGAAAGTAATGCGCGTGGGTATGCCGTAGGGCGATTCAGCTTCAACGTTGCTCAAGGCCGTTGCTTTGAGTGCAATGGAGATGGTTCGATTAAGGTTTCGATGCACTTCTTGGAAGATGTGCACATGGTCTGCAAATCGTGTAATGGAAAACGCTACAATCAAAAAACCTTAGAAATTAAATATAAAGGCAAAAATATTGCCGATGTTTTGAATATGTCGGTCCTTGAGGCGCGTGACTTTTTTGCAACTTTTCCACGTATTAAAAAACGCCTTGATCTGCTGTGTGAGGTTGGTCTCGACTACCTCAAGCTTGGACAGGCGTCGACGACGCTTTCTGGCGGCGAGGCTCAGCGTGTTAAATTGGTCAATGAGCTTGCCAAGCGTGATCGTAGTACGATGTATATTCTTGATGAGCCAACAACTGGTTTGCATAGCGCTGACGTTGAAAAGTTGTTGCTGGTGCTTAATAAATTAGTTGACCGCGGCAATTCGGTACTTGTCATTGAACATAACCTTGATGTCCTCAAATCTGTTGATTATCTCATTGATGTTGGTCCAGAGGGCGGCGATGAGGGAGGCTTAATCGTGGCTGCAGGAACCCCCGAAGATGTTGCTCGTTGTGATACGAGTGTTACCGGTAAGTATTTGAAAACAGTTGTCTGGCATAAAGCGAAAAAATAGGTTCTGACGGCATAAATTCCTTTTCTTGCAATATCACACCTCCTTGTTATAATCTCCCAAGGGGTTTTTCCTATGGGTGAAGCCTTTTTAGCGTGATATAACTTCATTATCTTGATGCTTTTTATTGAGGCCTTATGTTGTTTCAACGGGTTGTTGGTTTAAAAACAAGGATTTTCTTTTCTATCTTGTTAATGGGGTGTTTTACCTCCCCCTCGCTTGCGATGTACTCCAATAGGTATGACACATGGCGTAGCTGGGGTGGATTTGATCGTCGAGGGTTAAGGACTGAAGAATTGCGGCGGCTTAATGATTGCATTAAGGAAGGGCAGACTAAGATTGATAGCTACGTTCATGCACAGGAGGCTCATCGTAGTCGTGCTCAAATTGAACAAGATAAGGAATACCAAAGACTTGCGGATGAATTGGCACCTTTTTTGGCAGAACGTCAACGATATTCTAACCTTACCAATCAAAATAAAATTGGTGCAGCCATTGCGCGTGGCCTTGCAGGCCCAGATGGCTGGCAGGCGCTTGAGGATATCCAAATTGATAATGCTATGGATGGTTTTTGGCATGGTGTTACCATGAGGACGTCGTTAGCTCTTGGTGATTTGGTTGGTGATAAAGTCAAAAGAACGGTTGATCGGGTATTGGGATCTGCTTGGGATGCAACACTCGATAAAATCATCGAGTATGCGCACGATGCTAATTCGTTGCTTTTTCATGGTTCAAAGGATGCCTTCACTCCTGAGGAATTGAAAAATTGGTCTGATGTAATTGAATCTTGTCTCAAGGGTTTTGGCGCACTAATAAAGGGACGTGTTGAATTTGAATCGCGTTCTAAAGACATGAATTCTCGTGCCTTTGATTCAGATGATCAAACAGTGGTTAATCAAGACCAGATTATCGGAGAAAACTTGCTAAAACATTACGCGGCGCAATGTGGCTACTATGCTCAAGAGATTGACAGTCGCAAGGATTATTACAAAAAAGAGCCAGAAATTATTTTTATAGCTGAGCAACTACGTGATTGGTTACTGGAATTCAAGGCGATTATTCTGAGTATCAAGTCTCTTAAAGAGGTCTCAGCTAAGTTTGGTTCAAATATTACGATGATTACCGAAACCTCGACGAATATTAAAAAATTATTTGAAAAACTTATATTGGTGATAACTCCGCCGAATTCCAATCTTAGTGATCGAACAACAAAACGATCTCCGGCGTATACTGATTCAACAACACGTCGTGATTATGGCCGTTATAGTGGTGGCGATTCTGAATTTCCATTAGCTTATAATGGGTTCAGTGATCCTTATGGGGCATAAGTAATTTTTAGGGATTATTGTGGGGATTTGCATGATGATACGACGTACATTGTTTTGTGTCATGGTGAGTAGCCTTGCATTCTTTTTGTGCAGAGCGGGCGAACAACCAGCGGCAGAACTTGGATCAATCGAACAACAAGGTTCTGTCGCAGCAGAATCATCATCTCTTGTTCAATCTGAACAAACCTGTGCGTGGGTTGTAGAACGATTAAGCATTGAGCGTATCCAAAAACATGCCATGAATTATCAAAGCAGGCTTAAACGATCTGATACGGTACAAAAAGCTCTTTGGTGCGCCGGCGGTTGTGCTGCTTCAGCTGTGCTTATATGGGCTTGCTATAAGTTGTTTTGTGTGGAAAAAAAAGCAAAAACAGTTGAGCCTACATCGTCATTCAGTGCCGATATTTCTGAACAAGATTTTAGGCGACGTGCTTTGGCTGCCCTTGAAGCTGAGATTGACGATGATGCTCGTGCGCAGCGATCTATCTGGGAAAGTATCAAGCGTGGTTCTTATAACGGGGCTGCGGTAGCATTCTATTCATTTATCGGTACAAGTATTTTAGGAATGTTGTATTCGACGTGGGATAATGTTGGTGCGAAGTTTTTCGATTTTTTGGGATTGTTTTCTCCCAAAGATCAAATTGCCATGCATGGGCAGATGTTGCATTTGATTGGTCAATCGATGAGTGGACTCATCCCTGAATATGGCCGCGTGGTTTATCATGCCTTAGAGCTTGGCGGTAATGATAGTGCTTCGGCGTCCTTTATGACGTTTTTGGAGCGGGACATTGTTCGGCAGCATGCTGCATTTGTCCATGCTCTTGAGTTGGTGATTGCTTGCCTTTCTGAGGTGCAGTTGCATAACAGCAACAAAGACAATGAAAAATTACAGCAGGTTTTTGACAATAATGTCCGTGTTTTTTGGGGTGTTGTTGATGCTTATGCTGGTGCTCTTGAAAAGATGCTTAATGTTCCTCTTACCCAAGAGAAATCGATATTTTGCAAAAGGGTAAGCATTATGGGGCGACAGATTTATCTCCAAGCAGAGCACTTTGTGCAACAAGGTGAAAATATTATTCTTGCTCCCTAGGGGATCATACAATGAAACACTGGTGGTTGTTTTTGAGGGGTTCTATTGGTGCGATATGTTTATCTATGTCGGCACTTTTGTTTTGCGCACAACCGGAGGCTCCTATCGACCAGCTCAATGTAGATGTTCTGATGCGTTTTTTAGCAGGGTTAAAAAAGGATGAGCAAGAACAGTTGTCGGGTGCGCAAAACAAAACATCATCGAGTGATGCTGATTATAATGATAAAACGCGTCAGTTACCTACCGATCAAAAAAGACAAGCCATAACTGATGATGATAAAACGCATCAATTTTATGAAGAGTATTTAGCAAAGTATTATCCCAAGGCGTTAGTTATCAGAAGTGATTTTTTTACTAATAAATCACCTCAACAGGTTGCGGGAGCGTTGCGAGATTTTATTGAGTTATTAGTTGCGGAGCCATGGTTTTATGTTGCTAATAAACCAGAGGGGTTTAAGTTGGTTTATTATTGGGAATTTATCATGGACCAGTGTGCACTTATCAATGCCTATCTCAAGCGGGCGTCTGTTAATCTAGAAGACAACGTTGTCTCTGTTTCTTCATGTTCGCCATATAGCTATTCTTATATGCTTCCTGGTGGTAATATTCAAAAAAAAACCATGCGCCTACTTGATTATCTTAAAAAAAAACACAATGATGCGATGGGTATTTTTTATGCCTTTTCATTTGATTATGCAATAAAACTTTTTAATGAAGGTATTTTATTAAAAAGTTTTAGCAAGGCTGCTCGTTATTTTACCGATTTGGAGTTTATCATGGAAAAACTTCAAGGGACGGCCTATGAGGCTGAATATCAGGAGCTTATGACGATTGCTCGGCAACTTTATGCCCTGTTAAAACAAAAGCGGGGGCTTGAAGATACGGAATTGTTTGATCAATTGTATGGCGATGATGAAAATGCAAAAAAGGTTGCTCAAGAGTCGATGCTGTTGAATAAGCAATATTGAGGAATTATTGAAATGTTGAAGAAGATCTCTTTTGTTAAAATTGGACTTTCGTTGCTGAGCTTGCTGCACCTATCCCTACCTATCTTTGCCACAGAGACTTCCAACGTTGTATCTCAATCGCTTAATCAAACTTTTATTCAAAGTTTCATAAAACATTATGAATTTAACCCCGAGGGACGTTATACCCATGAGTATCATCCTTTTCTACTCGAAAAAACGGCCGCAAGCTTTGATGGCCTTGAACAGCGTTTGCAGCTTGAGGGGTTAGCCTTGGCTGGCCGCATGGTAATCTTTGGTTATGAAGAGAACGCGGTGCCTTGTTATTACACTAATTTTCGTAAGCCTAAGATTAATGACGAAGCTATTTTGAAGAATAATCGAGGCTGGTCGCTCAAGCTCCATAATCGTTTTGGGATTATTACCGGCTTTTTATTTAAAGATTTTAATGAACTTTGTGCTCAAAAGGTAGGGTTGCCCGAACCTGTTTTTGAGCATATCAATCCACAGAGCATCTTGGTCTTTGATGATAGAGCTTCTATTTTTCAGGAGCATGCATTTGGTCAAGTTTTTGATCTTATGTGTCAAGCGCGCAGTGTTGTTTCACGTCTCTATGAGAAGCAAGATATAAAAGGGCTTTTGGAGTGCATTGTCACCTTTTGGCAATTATTGTATTCCAATGAATTTAAGATCGGCAACAAGCAGGTTGCCGGTACGCAGGATATTCTTTTTTCGATAGAGTATCTTAAGCACTTGTTGCGTTCGCCTTTGCCCTTTATCAAGTTTTTTACCGGCCCGGATATTACCTATCCCATAGAAATTTCATGCAAACAAGAAAAGGGAGCTACGCTCAACGCTCAGGCGTTTGTTAAAAGTGTTGTTAAAAAACTGCAGCCAATTGATGATGCATCGACGGTGTATGTTTTTTGTAGCTTTGTTGATGGGGTTGGCAAGAGCACCATGCTGGGCAATATCAAAAATTGGATGAAGCATGGAGATGCCTATGAGGACTTTGAGCATGTGGATAACACATCTTCGCAGTTGTTTGAGGTTTTTGAGTTTAAAGAAAAGGTCTACATAGCCGATTTGCCTGCTCAGATTAGCCATTACAGCTATAAGCCTGATGGGGTAGTCTTTGTGGATGCGCGGACAGAGTTGAGCGAGCAACAGGTAAGAAATGTTGCTTCATTTGCACAAAAACACAGCCGAGAGCTTGTGGATGCTTATAGAGATGCTCTTGCAAAGGCGCAGAAAACAATTCAACAAAAAGGATATTTTGCGCCAGAGTTTAATGATGTTAACAATATTCCTCTGTGGTTTTTGAAAAATATTTTACTCTTGGGTAAGGAAGAAGATAATCGCTGGATTCCTTTCGTCCGCGACCATGAACCCTATCTGTTTCATATTGATCAGCCCTGGGAGCTTCGTGTTGTGCGTTCTTTGAATGAGGTAAAATCCGAAGGGCTTAAAAATATTGCGGCAGAACAAATGTTTTTTTCTGCAGGTATTCGATTTCCATTGGTCTATGAAGATTTTTTATCGGAGCTTGCAAAGGTTCTTAAGGCGAAGAACGTTGAAAAAGTTGTGTTTGTAGATTTTCTCAGCATGTATCCACGTTCCTCGCGTGAAAATATACGTATTAATTATTTGCAGCAACAGATGGCTCTTTTGAATAAAAAATTTGAAGTTAAGCATAGTTTATATCGAGATTTTGTCAGCGGTGGTGAATTGTTACATTGCTTACTCAAAAGATCTTTGCGATCTCGTTTAGCTGACGCTGTTGAGCTGGAAATATTCGTACGTCTTGTTTTGTTTAATCTCATTCACGATGCGCATTATGCTGAAAAATTAAAGGGAATTCCGTTGCCTGATTTGACTCGCCTACTCGAGGAACGTATCAGTGAGTTGAGCGCGGAGGATCGTAGCTTGGCGCGGTTGCTCGTTAGCAAAAAGTTTTGTGCGGAAACGGCTGTGCTTGAACAAACCTACGGTCTTTCAAAATCTTTTGTGAACATCCAGCAATTTATGGTGTCTGCCGTTCTTGAATATTCTCGTCTTATCCAGGGGTTTTTGTCTGAGAACCTTGTGCATGATAAGCTTAATTATTTATGGGAGCCCTGTGGCGAATTAATACTTGATGAGCGAGCTGGGCATATTGAGCCGGGGGCTCTACATGATGTGGTTCTTAAAACACAGTCTGGGCGTTCGGTTCGTGCGCTCTATGCGTTAAGCCCAGATTGTAAGGATGAGGTTACGCTTACGCCTGCGCTACGTCTCATGCGCGCCAATTGGTACCTTGCCTTATGTAATCTGCTATATGCGCAAAAAATTGGGCATGAACATTATTTTATTGAGCGTGATCAATTCTGGGTTCCTCCCTTATGGATTAAGCGTGGTCCTCGTGATTTGGTCCTTCTGGTGCAGCCGATTTGTTTTGAGGTATGGGATAAAGAAAAAAAAGTACCGCCAGGGGTACGCAATGTTTTTTTTCATTTTAATGTTGAACCAATGCATGACGAATATGGTTTATTTGACGAAAAGCCTTATCTCTTGGATTGGGATGTTAAAGCTACTCAGCGAGGGATTTACGCTTTTGATAACGATTCGGAAAAAGCAAAAAAGGGGAGCTATACCGCATCAGTGTTAAGTTTGTGGGTGCATCGCTATCAGTTGGAACGTGGTGCATTGGTTATGCCAACGTCATTGCTTCATGAAAGACTTATAGAGAGTGTTTTTTGGAAATATGAACTCAATTTGCTTATGAGTTCTGCCTTGCGTAATGGTGAATTTAAGCAACGAGGAGCTGGCATTTTGGGTGGGCAGCGCATGATCTATAGTGTAGGCAAGCAACAACAATCTGCGGCGAAAATGTTTATTCGTCTCTTGGCGACGCTTGAAATGGTGATAAAAGATCCTGATGCCGATGTTGTGGTACGGTATGGTAATCGTGATGATTTTAAAGCAGCGCTTATGTTATTTGAAAAAGTAACTTTGCCGCGTTACTTCGGCATGTTTTTTCCTCAGGGGCTATTCAAAAATTATGATGCGGTTGAGCCTTATCCGTCGTGGCTTTTTTGGGATTCTATTGAGGCATGAGTTGTTGCTACATCAATGCCTTGCAACTCAATACGCGTTGTACCATCCCATTCATTTTTAGTTATGTAGGTCGCGATATGGAATGGCTGGTCTTGGAGCTGTGCGAATGTCGCGATGAGATCTGGGCGATTAAAAAAGATTATCGGCTTGATAACGCCTTGGCTAAAAATAGAACACTTAACATGCTTGTCTTTGAGTAGTATGGGTTGGCGGAGTAGGATGACATTTTTGATGAGAAATGCTGGTTGTGGGTTTTGATTACCAAAGGGTTCGAGCTGCTCAAGATCAGCCCAACATTTGCCGGTTAACTCGGGTAAATCAATATTTGCATCGAGGTTGATTTTGGGGGCAAGATCGTCGAGAGATATGGTGCTCAAAATCTG
>CAZBUZ010000011.1:0-7160 GCA_964495205.1 uncultured Pseudomonadota bacterium
TTAACGAAAGATTATTTTTCCGATAAAGAATGGATTTTCGAAACAAAGTATGATGGAGAACGCTGCTTAGCATTCAAAAATAAAGGCAACGTTACCCTTAAATCACGCAATAAAAAAATAATTAATGATAAATATCCAGATCTCGTTCAAGCACTTGAAGACCAAAAAGCAGACAATTTCATCATCGATGGAGAAATCGTCACGTTCAATCAAAAAGGAATCTCGGATTTTGAGCTTCTGCAAGGACGCATCAATCTAGAAAATAAAATCGAAGTCAAGCATGCACAAAAAACAACACCTATCCACTATTGCATTTTCGACATTATGTACGTGGAGCATTATGATATTCGTGATTTACCGCTCCTTGCACGTAAAACCATTTTAAAAAACTTATTTCTCTATAAAGATTTGATTATTTATAGCACACACCGATCAACTAAAGGACTCGTTTTTTTTAAGCAAGCCTGCCATAAAGGACAAGAAGGGTTAATAGCGAAGCATAAAAAAAGCACGTACCAAGGCAAACGCTCTCCTGATTGGTTGAAATTTAAGTGTGCCAACGAACAAGAATTCATCATCGTCGGTTATACGGAACCACATGGATCACGAACCAATTTTGGCGCGCTACTTCTTGGTTATTATGAAGACAAAAAACTACAATATGCTGGAAAAGTAGGCACAGGATTTGATGATCAAACGCTTCAAAAACTTGGAACTAAATTGCGCAAACTAGAAACAAAAACCTGTCCAATAAATCAGTATGAAGAATCAACCAAAGAGGTACATTGGGTCAAGCCAAAATTGGTTGCTCAAATTACCTTTGCAGAATGGACCAAAGGAAACCGACTACGCGTTCCTCGATACAAAGGTTTGCGTGACGATAAATCTGCTCAAGATGTCATAAAAGAATCACCTTCAAAAACAAGAACTATATTATAAACACAAGACGTAAACAAAGGTCTTTTTGAAGATTCTTTGTAAAAAAACGACAACGCTCCACGATCTTTGGTTTCCCTACCGATGATAATTCTATTATTAAAAAATAAAATGGATTATACTGGTCAATAAAAAATCTAGTTTTTTTGAAACACCACCTCATCATAATAGATTAATTTAATAAGATTTTTAGGGGAGATTCTTATGAAAAAAAATATATTACTTTCAGTCGTTTTATTGAGTATATTTGCACATCTTGGTGCAATGGAAGCTCCAATCAATAATGGAACAGAACATGCCACGGTAGAAAACTCTTGGCAAGGGGTGCAAGAGATCGCCCCTGGTTTATTTGCAGGGAAAGTCGACAATAAATGTTACCTTGGAATGGAGCAAATAAGTCAAGACCAAGACAGACTTTTTGCGTGGCACCAATATGCCACAACCCAAAAAACCCGCGATCCACAAAATGCAGGATTTGATCATTTTCTCTCCGTTGTCGACGATTATCATAACAAGGTAATTTCAGCAAACAATGAACTTTGGATCCTTTTTGCTACCAATAAACCGATCATACAAAGAATAGGTTTTCCCGGCGATATAGATTCTGTTGAAATGTTTTGTACTGTTGTAACATCCCCAGATGCATTTGTTACTTCTCACATGGGAATAGCACGCACCTGTGAATCATTAGCAAGACCAAACATAAAAAGATCTCTTCCTATGTCTATTTATCTTCATTCGTTTGGGGCAAAAGTAATGAAAATGCGCGATCCTAAAAAAGCCTTCATGCTCACGGCCCCCGTCATGCTTATGCTTTCTATTGTTAGCAAATATATGGACCCAAATGCAATGTTTGTGGCTTATAATTCAAACAATCCGCTCGACATTGTAAGCACAGGCATAACAACACGATATCCTGAACACACATTTGACACAAATCCTTATGGTTTTATAACCACGCACCAATGGTTGTCCACTCCTTCCTACCAACCTGTATTTCAAGATCCAGATAAACCAGGCAAAGAAAGACCATATATGTTACTTGACCTTAATGCTTTAGCAGCAGCTACAAGACTTGAGGTTTATTAACCAAAGGCCAAATACTACTCTTCATGTTTAAATAATTTTCTGTACTGACCAAAACCTTCTTTTTCTAGGTCTTCTACGGGAATAAAACGTAAAGCTGCTGAATTAACGCAATAACGCAACCCTGTTGGAGCTGGACCATCCTGGAATACATGCCCCAAGTGACTATCTCCTTGCTTACTACGCACCTCGGTTCTTCCAGCTCCCCAACTAAACCACCCATCCTCTTTCTTTTCAACAATGTTTTGAGACTCAAGTGGCTTGCTAAAACTTGGCCAACCAGTACCAGAATCAAACTTATCTAAGGAGCTAAAGAGCGGCTCACCTGAAACTCGGTCTACATAAATGCCTGCTCTTTTATTGTTCCAATACTCGTTTTCAAATGGCTTCTCGGTTTTGCTGCATACAATAACATTGTATTGCTGCGGGGTTAATGTTTCACGCAACTCTTTTTTAGATGGTTTGATAAATTTTTTTGCATAGTCATCCTGTCCCCAAACGCTAGCAATAAATGATGCACGGCCAGATGCGCGTTTAAATGAATCATACCGATAGGGATGTTTTTTAGCATATTCTTGATGATATTTTTCAGCTTTATAAAAGCGAGAAGCTTTAATAATCTCAGTTACAATCGGTTTTGAAAATCTCCCTGAGCTTTGTAATTTTTTGAGTGATTTTTCAGCCTTCTTTCTTTGTTCTTCGGTGTAATAAAAAATAGCAGACCTATAATGTGAACCTCGATCAGTAAACTGCCCCTCCGCATCGGTAGGGTCTATTTGACGCCAAAAAACATCTAACAATTTATTATAGGTTACAAAAGCAGGATCATAAATAACATGAACAACTTCCAAATATCCTTTATCTGCATAATCCTTATAAGTTGGCTTTTCACCATTCCCCCCCATGTAACCCACTGAAGCTTTCACGACCCCCTTTAGATTATCAAAAGGAGGCTGCATACACCAAAAACACCCGCCAGCAAAAGTAGCTTTTTCTAGTTTTCTCAGGTGTTTTTTACTTGGCAACGATACCCCCATCATAAAAAAAGACATTACAAATATCATCATCGTTTTTATCCATTTATTATTCACCTTCATAATGCTCTCCTTTTTAAATGTCGCATTTAAATTAGCATGGAAAAACCAAATCTTCTTTGTCAAGGACCGGCGACGCTCTGAACTTTTTTTTTAGAAACAGGAAAAAGTTTTATGTAAATGCACATTTATTGAGATATTGCACATTCGTACACGATGATAGAAGTTGACGAGACTACTTCTTGCGTTGGATTATAAGATGGATATTTTTTAATGAGCATAAAACCAGCATCATAAAGAAGTTCGTCCAATTCATCACAACGATAAAGGTATTGTTGAAAATTTTCTTCTTCTGTCGCCTGCACTAACCCATTATCCAGTAGTTCATAACGAGAAAATGATTGAAATAATTGTGTTTGTGGATCATAAGACGTAATGAAACTCAAGGCTATTTTTGAACCATCAGGTCTGGAATGCACACCCCGTCGCCACACCCCACAAGGCTGAGGAACCGAGGCGACCGTTTCTATTTCAAGAATACATTTCCCTCCTGGCTGCAGATGGTGACGTAACACCGATAGGCTTCTTTTCACATCCTCACAACTCGTAATCAGCCCAAAAGAACCATAGGGAATAAAAATCAACTGATAACGACGCACACTGGTAAAATCTTGTATAAGTTGCTGGCTAATGGGCGCCTCTTGCAAACTAAAATGTGCATATTTTTTTCTCAATGCGTCGAGCATAAAAGGAGATGCATCAAACCCTTCTACGTCGAACCCAGCTTGTAACATGGGGATAAGAAATCGTCCAGTACCACACATAGGCTCAAGAATTGGGCCATTGGCTTTTCGTGCTTGTTCCAGATAAAATGCAAGTGCCTGTTCTCCGAGTGGATGTTGCTCGAGATCATAAAACTCGGTACATAACTCCTGGTAGGTTTTCATGAGAGGGCTTTGCATCTAGTCTCTTAACGTTCAAACATTGGTACTAAAACAATAGACGGTTTTTCATATTATCAATCTTTATCGCCTGAAGCAACCAGGCAAAGAGCCCTAACCCAAAAACAATCATGTCTTGCTGTAATCTCCCAGTTGTTATATACTCCCCACCAATGCTAGTATTGGCTATTTTTATAAAAAAATTAGGTTCATCCTATGCTTTTAACCGATAATAAAACAAACCAACATCACCTTAATTGGCAAAAACAAAAACCATTCGCATCGTCTTGGGTTGAAATTGACAAACAAGCGCTTGATCATAACATACGCATGTACAAATCAATTATTGGCAATGCCGTACTTGCACCCGTTATTAAGAGCAACGCTTATGGCCATGGCATAGAACTCATTGCGCGATTTTGTGATCAGCATGACTTGGTAGACTACTTGTGTATTGTTAGCTTACGAGAAGCACTTTTCCTGAGATCAATCGGTATCAAAAAACCACTCCTTGTTGTAAGTATAATCGATGGGAACCTAGAAGATATCATCACCCATAACATCGATGTCGTCGCATACGACTATGACATCATTAATGAACTTAACCGCATAGGACTCGCATTAGGCAAAAAAGCTCGTGTGCATATCAAAGTTGATACAGGGCTTTCTCGCTTGGGCCTCAATCCGCAAAATGCCTTACTTTTTATTCATCATGCTGCCACACTACCTTTTATTGAAATAAGCGGCATGTTTACGCATTTTGCCGAATCAGAAAGCGATGATCAAACATTTACCAATCAGCAGCTTGACCAATTTAACGAACTTAACAAGAAGCTCGAAGAACAAGGGATCTGCATCCCTTTCAAGCATACAGCCTGTACCGCAGCAATCACAGCAAACGTCCCTAGCCAATGCAATTTTGTGCGCCTCGGCATAGGGCTCTATGGATTGTGGCCATCGTCCGAAAACAAAGAACTGACGATACAACAATTCCAGCACTTTAGCTTGCAACCTATTTTGACCTGGAAAACAAAAATCATCCAAATAAAAGAGCTTACCACGGGGAGCTCCATTAGTTATGATCGCACGCATCAAGTAGCAGCCCCAACTCGCATCGCCATTCTTCCGGTTGGCTACTGGGATGGGCTTGATCGCAGGCTCTCAAATAAAGGCTCCGTTATCATTAACAATCAACATGCGCCAATTCTTGGTCGCATCGCCATGAATCTGACCATTGTCGACATCACCAACTTGGATGTTTCACTGGCTCATGAAGTAACCCTGCTCGGCAATTATTTTAGCATTACCGCCGAAGCTCTTGCCACGCACTGCAACACCATCAATTATGAGGTGGTCACACGCATCAATCCGCTATTACCACGCATTTTTGGCAACAATTAAAACAATCCCTTAATTGTCGCAAAAATTTCTTTCACCACATCAACTACCGCAGTCCAAAGACGCCCAATCGCCGCGGAAAATCCTTCTTTTTTCTTTTCAGGAACGTACACAATCTGCTTTTCTGCAGTAGCAGCAACAACCGCCGACCTCACATCCGGCTTGCGCTCACTCCTTATCTTTTCTCGATCTATCGGTAATTGCGTCACTTTTCCTTGTTCTTTTTCAAAAATCTTTTCAATCACCACCTCAGGAGCGTCAGATCGACGCATTTTTTCAACAACTATCTTATCCAGCTTGCTCAAAAACCAAGCGCGCTCCATCAGCGATTTTCTATCAACACCACAAACAACGATATGTTTAGGAACCAAAAGATTTTCTTCCAGGGTATCATTGATGGTAACGATTCTCGCCAAGGTAAACTCACGATCGCGAAATCGTTTGCTTTCATAAGAACTTTTAACAACAACTAGTTCTTTAATTTTCCCCAACTCAATCTTATTGATGGAATCATCAGTATCTTTTCGAATGCCACCAATGCTCGTATGCCCAAAAAATGACACGCCCTGAATCTCAGTTACCGTTGATTCGTCGTAGATTGTCGCGCTATAACTATTTTCGCCCTCTTCAAGCGGCGCATAACTTGGCTCCAACACGGTACTGCTGCGCTTAGCACCGTCAGTAAAACTGGCAAAAACAACCATCATGCCAATCCAAAAAATGGATTTTAAAAATGCCCGAAAATATTGCTTCAACCTATCATTCATAACAATACTCCTTCATCACAATACAACAATACCAGCGAAACAATTCGCTATAGCAAGAAACAACATACATTATCATCATCATATCAACTTGTTTTTTTTTATAACAAGGTTTTTCGTTTAAACCGCTCCACAGTCTTAATACTATCAGCACTTATTTTCAAGTTCTAATAGTATTGAACAAGGAAAAAATTTGTTTTTACTTATTTATTCGCTATAATCGCTCAAGCTTATTTTTTGCACTACAATAAACAAAAAGAAGGAATTTTCATGAAAAAATATTCTTTTTCATTTTTTATACTTTGCTTAAGTATTCTATGCACACAAACCGTATTCACACAAACTCAAACGCCAAGCCTGCTTACTCAAGCAAGTGAATCAACAAAAGATACGGGAACGCAAACACAAAGCGAAGTAATTAACCCGTCCGACAGCCGTGAAATTTTCGACCAACTAAAAAACAGCTGCAACAGGTTATCAACAACCATCGAGCAATTAGAATACCAGTTTCGCTCTGAAGAATTCATAAAACACCGCATCACCATTGTCGAGCTCAATGAACTTATCGAACGCGTTCAAGAAGATATGAAAACTCGATTCGCATTACTCAATCGCAGTGATAAGGCCGAAATTCTAAAAGTTATCAAGGAGAAAGAAGAAGCTCTCCTCAAGCATCTTTTAGACATGGAAACCTACCTAAATCCCGAACTTTATGCCAACAAAAAAAAGAGTTCTGTCAAAAAAATTATTCTGACAACATGTGGTATAACAGCAGCTGCTGTATTTCTTATATGCCTTTACATCGCCTCCGTCGACACAGACCAAAATTGTTGGACTCGACCAACCTTTGCTCGCTTCCGCAGCAATCTTGCCGCATTATTTAACCACCAAGCACCAACGCAACAACCGACAGCAGCCGCAGAACCGCCAGCGCAACAACCCCCAGCACCCGTGCTGCCGCCAGTTAGCGACGAGATCGTCCAACTGTAGGTGCGGGCCGT
>CAZBUZ010000011.1:7170-21763 GCA_964495205.1 uncultured Pseudomonadota bacterium
GAAGGACCTGTACCACCAGTAAGTGAACCGCATTCAACCGATCAACAGCCCCCAGTTATCACAACAACGACAGTAAATCCTCAAGTTCAGCCAACGGCAACACCACATGACGAGGCGCCAGCTCAACCAACCCATGAAACACCAAGTATATCTCACTTAGAGCCAACCATTCCCCCGGTTGAACCAACCACAGCATCAGCACCAACACAACCAGCGCCAACAGCGGCAGAAACACCGATCTCGCACAGTACACGCGCATGGTACAATCCTATGCGCTATGTTCGAGGAGCAACATATTAAAAAAATAAGCAATCGAATAAAAAGAGAGCCTATTGGAATGTTCCAATAGGCTCTCTTTTTTGCATTATTTATCATCCCGGCCACTGAACCGGGATCCATCATAATTTTTAATAAGACTTTGGCAAACAGGCAACGAAAAAAAGCCTGGTGGAGAGGGGGAGATTCGAACTCCCGATTCCGGTCTCCCGGAATAACGGTTTTCAAGACCGCCGCATTCAACCGCTCTGCCACCTCTCCAATGAAATTTACTTGAATTTTTGAGATTTTATGAAGAAGTATTGAAAATATCAAATTAAATTACGATACAAATAGCCTGCCAGTCATTTCCCGCAGAAATGACTGGTGGAGAGAGAGGGATTCGAACCCTCGATCCGGGTTTCCCCAGATACGTACTTAGCAGGCACGCGCTTTCGACCACTCAGCCATCTCTCCAGATCCTGCTAAATTTCTATATGCGCCCAAGAGGATTCGAACCTCTAACCGTCAGATTCGTAGTCTGATACTCTATCCAATTGAGCTATGGGCGCCAATTTTTATTCTTGTTTGTAAAAACAACATGGTAAAGCAATAATTTCATGGTAATATAATACCTGATTTGACTTCTTTTTCTAGTATTATTTTAAATTTCTCAAGGACCCACGATGAGTTTAGTCATTGAAATCAAGGTTGTTCCGGGATCCAAGAAGCAATCCTTTAGCCTCGACCGCCAAGGAATCATCAAATGCACACTCAAAAGTCAGCCAGAAAAAGGTAAAGCCAACGAAGAATTAATTAAACTCTTAAGCAAAACAACCAAAATACCACAACAAAACATAAAAATACTCAGTGGCTATACAGGCCGAAAAAAAATCATCAAGCTTGAAGAAGACCACCTCACCTTACCCATCTTCTATGCGCGTTGTGGCATTGAAAACCAATCTTCTATAAAATAAAGGTCGCTATGCCTCATTATAGCTGGAAAGGAATCAATTTAGAGGGAACCGCCAAACGAGGAACCCTTAATGCAGACAATCCTACACAGCTCAAAGAAAAACTCTTTCAAGAGGGAATAGCTCTTTTGCATCATGCCGAATCGAAAAAAAGATCGCCATGGTTTTCACGCACAAGAACCCCATCCAAGCAAACGTCATTGATCACTTGCTTTGAATACTTAGAACACCTTTTAGCAAGTGGCATCCCTCTCTTAAAATCACTTGATTTAACCATACAGCAATTAACAGATTCCCAACTCATTATTATACTCAAAAACATCAGCCTTCAAGTAAAAAAAGGCGATGCTTTTTCAAGTGCACTCAATCGATACTCCGAAACTTTTTCGCCACTCATCATACAGCTGATAACAGCAGGAGAAAAAACCGGCAATCTCGTCCCTGCACTTACTTACATTATCACCTACCTCAAAGAACAAAGTGTGCTAAAAAAGAACCTCCTGCAAGCAGCACTTCTACCGCTCTTCACCATAACATTAGCAATCGTCATCATATCGGGCATTTTAGTATTCATTATCCCTCAATTTGAGCACTTTTTCAGCTCCATGGATAAAGCACTTCCACCTTTAACGCAAGCCATTCTCAATCTGAGCTGCTGGCTACGGTCTTGGCAAGGCTTCGCGTTTCTCCTTATCAGCATTTTCACAGCAATCCTTATCAAAACAATCGCACCAAAACGATTAGTTCAAAAAATCACTTGCAACATCCCCCTCTGGGGCAATATAGCAACAACCGTCAACCTTATTCATATGCTCCATATGCTCTCACTTTTTTTAAAGGCAGGCATCCCACTCAGACAGGCGCTTGAAACCATTCACCAGGCCATTAAAAATGAAATTTTCAAAAAGAAACTATTTATCGTTATACAACAGATCAGCGCAGGCCAAAGCATGAGCTCGCAGCTGCCGCGTCTGGCTTCACCTCCAGAATCCGAACTTCTTGCGACATTCGTCTCAATCGGCGAACAGACAGGAAAACTAGATGTAATGCTTGATAAGGCGGCCGCTATCTTCGAAGAAAAACTCAAAAAACGCATAACACTTTTTATGCTGTTTTTTCAGCCTATGCTTATGCTCATCGTTGGGCTTATCATCGCGCTCCTCATGATCGCCGTGTATCTTCCTCTTTTCAATCTGGCATATTCCGTCTCCTAAACGAATTTCTTGCACATACCCAATTACCTGCTAAGCTTGAAAAGCTTATTTTTGGGGTAGGAAAATAAATTATTAATCACATAAACAAAACATGTTAAAAAAACACATCAAACGTATTTTATTTGTTTTTTTAGGGACAATTATCTACGCAAACACTCAAGAAACAACCTCATTAGCCCATAACATTCATGAGGATGCCACCTGGCTCACGGTCTTTGTCCATGGTAATTATGGTTCGTTTCTCACAACACTGAGCTTTAACAAAGTTCTTGATGATAAATGCATTCAGACAAATTATCACAAGGTCCAGCAATGGTTACGTAACAACAAAAATAAAACTTTTTTTAGGAATAGTTTTTTGCCATGCTGTGGACTCCACCTAATCGATATGGAAAAAAAAAATAACAACCCTCAGTTAACAGCACTTTCGTACGCCTTGGTTAAATCGTACCATGACGTATTCTCCATGATTAATCCACAACAATCAGGCAACACCTTCTATTACACTTTTGGTTGGAACGGACTCCTCAGCCAAAAAGCCAGGATGCGCGATGGCTTAGCGTTTTATCAAGCGCTAAGCCATGAAATTGCAGAACATAAAAAACAAGGACGAAGACCTAAAGTTCGGATCATCTGCCATAGCCATGGCGGCAATGTCGCCTTAAACCTAGCAAGTGTCTATGCAATCCTCAACAATGAACATTTTCAGCAATCGGCAACGCAAAAAACAATATGCATGGTAGCCCAAGAAATTTCCCAAAATAAAACACTTTCATCATTAGATGCCAATCTTTGCATAGATGAACTCATTCTTTTAGCAACTCCCATCCAAGAAGAAACAGAAGAATTAACTACCTCCAAGCTTTTTAAAAAAGTTTTCAGCGTTTATTCACGCAATGACATCATCCAAGTTGCTGACTTTATCTCAACCCAAGGACCATGCAGCAAACATACCTTGGATACCAAATTACGAACAAACAAGATTACAGAGATACAATATTCTGTTTGCCACCAACAAAAACCCACTCAAGAGCAATGGCTAAATCAACTCAGACCCATAAAGCCGCAAAACAAACGTCAAGCATTAAGAACCTTAATAAGAGCCATATCGGCAGGAAACGACGCACCCGATACACTTCCAGCATTAGAACAGGCACTCACAACAATCACCAATCTTGCCAACATGTCTACAAAAGAACATTTAGATCAACAAGCTCTAAAACAGGCCATTCAATCGATCCAACAAAATATGCAACACAGTCCACACGACCCGTCGCATGGTGATTTTATTAAGCCTTCGCATTATAATGTAAAACAAAAGCACGTTAAAACGCTTCCTTATATGATATGGACCCCCCTCATCTGCACACTTTTTCAACAACTAAATCACGCTAACAACACAACAAATAGTGGTCTACATGCAACGTTTAGCTATCATGATAAAGGACTCTCTATCACCGCACAAAATGCCACATCTGTAAAAAAAATAGATTTAACAGAAACACAATTACTCGATCTTAATAATAAATTTGCCGCATACATGACATAATGCATAACAACAAAAAAAGCCCTCGGGAATCCCGAAGGCTTTTTTTGTTAATCTTCAATCAGTCTTAAGCAACTTTATTTTCTTCTGCCGCTGCGTCTGCTTCATTGCTTTCAACAGGAACCTCTGATGGGGTTACTTGAGCAACCGTCGTGTTTGCTTCGCTGCTTTCTACTGCGTTTTCTGTTGTTGCTTCTGCTTGTTCAGCTTGTGGTTGATCGGCCAAGGCAACTTCTTTTGTTGCTTCGGTTGTTTGATCCTTAACATCAACCTTTACTTCTTCTTTTTTACCTGTACCACATGAGCAAAGAAGAGACAAGGCAACAACGCCAAGCAAATAAGAAAATGCATTCTTTTGCATAACAAACTCCCTGCAAAAATTAAGACCTAAACATGCCTATAAAAAAGTAAATGATCTCACACGATCATTTATAACTTTATAACAGTAGATAAAATAATGGAAAAAATCAAATTTTTCTTACAAAAAACATACTCAATGGTCGCTTAGGTTAGCACATTGGCAATAAAATACGAAATACAACACCTATGTCACTTGGAACGAGAACAATAGAACCGCCATGTTGCATTATAATATCATGAACAATCGCTAAACCAAGTCCCATATTCTTTTTCTCTGTTGAAACGTAAGGCAAAAACAGTTTATCGCGTACTTCTTGAGCAATGCCTGGGCCAGTATCAGCAAACAGAAGCTCAATCCAACGATCGTCATCAGTTTTTTTCAACGTTATAATTATTTTCCCGTCACCTTTACGATGCGGGCCCTCCAACAATGCGCGCATGCTATTATCAAATAAATTAACCAACACTCGTTTTATTCTTTTAATATCAACCGCAACTAACGGCAAATTTTCATCAAATGAAGTAATGATCGTAGTCTCTGGATAACTAATGCGATACAAACTAACAACTTCTTGCACAATCTGCTGCATATTTGCCAATTCACATTGCATAACAGGTAAGGTAGCAAACTCAGAAAAATGCGTTACCAAATTTTTGATCAAAGCAACTTGTTCTAAAATAACATCAGTACACTGAAAAAAAACAGGATCATCGCAGAGCGTTTTACCAAGACGACGCTGAAGCCGCTGCGTTGCCAATTGAATGGGTGTCAAGGGATTTTTTATCTCATGAGCCATCTGCAGCGCAGCCTCTTGCCACGTCCGCAATTTATTGGCCTTAACCACCTCGGTCACATCTTCAAGAACAATCAATACACCCTGTTCAATATTTCTTGGCAAATTATTAACTTTAACAAACGAGATCGTCGTCACGAAAAAACGCGGCTCTTCTTGCAATGTAAAAACAATTTCTTGAGAAATATTTTGCCTTTGCGTTTTCCGCAACTCACGAATAAGGGCAAAAAATTTCTCAGTTACCGCACGCCCCAAAACGTTAATGCGTTTCCCACGTACTTTTTCAATGCCCACAAAACGAAAGACCATCGAACATGCCGAGGCATTACACATCTCAATTCGACCGTAGGTACCAACTAAAAAAACCGCCGCCTTTAAATTCTCTAGAATCATAAACAATTCATTATGCTTATGCTCGAGCTGAGTTCTTGCCTCCTGTATGGCATGTATCATTTCATTAAAGCCTTCAACCAATGTCCGTAAATCATCTGATGATTGGCATGGCAGCTGCACATCCCAACGACCTTTGCGTATCTGGGCGGTTGCATCTAGAAGCTCCTGAATTGGCTTGGTAATTCCGCGAGCCAAATAAAAAGCACACCATATCGATAAAAATAAAATAAGAATAGTCACTAAAATAAAAGTTAAAAAATAGCTGACAAAAATGGGATTACGCATCGACTTGAGTTGTTCATAATCAAACACGGCATTTTGAAGCTCAATAAGTGGATACCGAATATCTGGCGGATAGCGCTTTACCAAAATAACCCAATAATCATCAATTCTTTTTACCCAATACAAGGACCCATAAAAATCATACAAGCCCTCCTCCTCTATCACATCTAACTGTTGGAAAAAATGCTCTCGTAAACTTTGCGTGGTGCGATCATTAAACTGACGATATTTCCGCCACACCCTAATCTCATCTTTTACACTGCCCACAAACTCCTGCCCATAAATACCCCAAACATAAGCGCAGCTACCACTCGCATCCTTATTTAAACGGTCGGCAATTCGCTCACGCAGCTGCTCCATCCATGATGCTTGGCCAAAAGACAACCCAGCCAAAAGCGCTCGCCCTTCCCGCTGCAACAGCTGGCGCTCCTGCTCGACATGCTTTTTATGGAGAAGCATGCCTTTCTTTAACCCCGTCTCAATACGCGCCTGAAACCAATCGTCAATATTCCGCATGATCAAACGTCCGGCGGTAAAGAAAACAAAAAAAGAAGGGATCACCGAGAAAAAGGTAAAAGCAAACAAAAGGTTGCGCTTAAAAACACTCCCAGGAATACCCTTTTTGCGCTCTAAAAATAGTTTTATACTCTGGCGAATAATAATGTATAAAAGAAAACCAAGAAGGAGCACATGGAGGTTAATTAATAAGAAGAGGAAAGTTCGGTTAATCCCCGCCCCAATGAGCTGGTGATTGCGCTGTAAGAAAAATTCTAACCATGCCGTTGCAAAAAGCGCCACAAAAGAACCAATGATTATTATAAGTCGCTTACGCATTAAGGAAGCCATTTTTCCTCACTTTTTACAAAGCTCTATGATCAACCACTATCGTTCACCATCATGCGCAAAATCACCGCCTTGTCAACTATTGCATAATTGAAATAAACAACCAGGCGGCCATTATAAAACCACAAAACATCATACCGCCTGGCATTTGCAAGCAATAAACATTATGCTATAATCATGCGTGTTTATTACAACGGGGTATAAACAAACTGTTTAGGGATATTAGGGATTTTTTTATTTCCATTCTGTTGGGAGGGGCTTGTGAAAAACACGCTTTATTCTGTTGTTTATCGTATTGTTTTCACTTCTTTTTTGTTTGGCACTACATGTATGCACACCAATGCTATGACGCAAACAGCCAATCATGCTGACGTTCTAGTTGCAGATCAACAAACCGTAGATCGCGATTCTTTATTGCAACCACTTTTTAAAATTTTTTACACCGCGATCCAAAACATCAAACATCTCAACTACTACACAGCAAAGGAACTCGTATTACCGCTACTAGGTACCAACCAGGAAGTTGTTTTTCACTGGGGCTTTAAGGGTTCTGGCAACCTATTCACACCTCTTCCATCCGTACAACCACAAATACGATCTGCTTTATCCCAACCACTTGCGCAAGATACGCCATCGGCGCTCAAGGGGATCGGCTATGCCTTGCTGCAAAACGAGCTCTACAAACATACAAAAAACGCATCGATCATCAAATGGCTCACACAAGCACAACTTAACCCTGTAAAGCTTTTCGCAATTAAGCTCATCATGCTCATAAAAACAAGCATGGACTCTCAACAACCACAAAGCAATATCTACACCGAACTCACCCGCTTACTTTTCAGACTCAATCTTTCGGATGAATTCCACGTTCTTGATAAGCAACAAGCATTATCATCTTTGATCCCTGACGATCTTCGGCACGCTGCTGAAGTTCAAATTCCCGGCATTATCGAATTTATCGATGAACTTTGGATACAACTCACCTCGTCAGCACCATGTGCTCATGGAAGCAACTACTATTCAATCAGTTGTTTCGTATTCCGTGATCAGAAATTTGCCAATACAATGAATCAACGTTTATCGCATTACACAGGCTCTCACTTTATTACTGATGCATCTCAACTAATCAATCTCAATGATCATCAGGTTGTCAACCTTCACGATTTTATCAAATTCAAGACACCCCAGACGCCAGCTCAAACAGCATCATTATCACAAAAACTGGTCGGTTTTTTATACACAACTCATACAGAACACACCAACCTCCCAGCTGCAGTCAAACAAGCGATTGAACAAACAACAAGCTTCCCAATGATCCAACTCATCAATGCAGGAAATGGAGAATATTGGCTTTATTACGTCTCAAATAAACTCGGAACCATTGATACCATTAAGGCTATCCTCCTCAGCTTTGCGCGCACGCTCCATGATTATGTTGCACTCAAAAAAGAAATACTCACCAGCAAAGATCCAGCTGCTGCTGCATATCGTCAACAATGCGAAGAAAAAGAGCGTATCGCTGAAATTATACAAAACTTCCTTGAAACCGATGCCGGCAAATCATCGCTTGCAAGACTAACACAAGAAGCATCAGCCATAAGCAGCACAGCAGCAACACAAGAACAACACTCACAAAAAATACAACAGCAAAAAGAAGCTCTTGAGGCAGAAATTAACAATCTTAAAAAACAACAAGAAGCACTCAAAATAGAAATTGAGCGCTGGGAGATCCTCAAAGGCGTTCGTGGCATAAATCAAACAAAAGTGCAAACAACAATCAAGAACCTCACAGAACAAATCAACGCATTCACGCAAGAAATCAAGCAAAAACAAAATGCTATCACGCGCCTCGAAGCAGACCTCACACAGGCGCATCAATCACCCGAAGCGCAGCTCGCACAAGACAAAAAAAACCTAGATGCGCTCTTGGCGCTGGTAGCACAACAACAAAATCAAGGACAAATACCATCAGAACATCTTTTGGCAATAATCGCCAAATTACAGAATAAAATCAAACAAGCAACGACAATAAAACAACCACAACAGGTTGATCTTGATGTACGCTTTGATAATCGCGAAAAATGCGCAAAAGCATTTATCGACGAAGCAAACATCATGGCAACACAATTACGTGATAAGCAAGCAGTCATCCAACGCATATCAGATGATGAACAACGCACTATCCAAGAATTGTTATTTAGCCAGGTAGAAGAAGGATACACCACGTACATCAACCAGCTTCGCCAAGAAGCTCAACACATCCTCGAGCAAAACAAGAAGGCGACTAAGCTCAAAAACTACAAAAAAGCTTTTACAACAGGAATTGTTGCTCCTTCGGCAAAAAATCAACAAGAAATGCAACAATTAGAAGAACAAGTAGGTTATCTCCTCGCTGCAGGATATGAAGAAGATTTCTTGGCAGGAATCCGCGGTACAAGAACAGACTTTAAAGAACTGCTTTCAGATCTCAATCATGATGAGGCATTTAAAGACATCAAGGCAAATCTTATTGCAACACTAACCAATATTTTGAAAAACTCAGAACATGTGCAAAACAACGTAGTCTTGTACCAATACCTCATCCGCACCTATGTTCCAGAGTTTTTCCCTATGCTGTCACAAGTTGCATATAACTTGGCCGCATAATCATGAAAACCATGAATAAAGGTTGGTTATTAAGTGTCGCGCTACTTATTAACGCGACACTTAACGCACACGATCCCAAAAAGCTTAATGCGCTCATCGCTCAACGCACAACACACGCAGAACAATTACAATCGCTCATACAAAAAGATGCACCATCACAAGAGATAGAAGCGCTCTCCAAAGAAATTGAACAACTTGACAAACAAATCAACACTGAAATTACAACGCAAACAGAAGCACAAGGATCGTGCGCAGCTCAAGAACAATCAGCAGGAACACACCAAGAAGACGCAGCAGAACAAGAAACAAACAACACGCCAACACAAACAACCACACATCAAACAGATAAACAACAAGACAACCCGATCACCCAAAAACTCAATATCGTGCATCAAGCGCTCACCAACCTTTTTCATGGTTTCATTGACCTTCAGCTTTCTACCGAAGATAAGGTTCTCTTAGACGAACTACGGCTTTCACTTAACGCGTTAACAACAACTATTTCACCAAACTTACCACAAGAACAGATAACACAGAAAATTGAGCTATTGTTGCTCCTCTGCACCCTGCAGACAACGCTACAAGCAAAAGTTGAATTATTAGCCACTAAATTTTCATTAACCAGCCGACAAATTCAACACTTAAACATTCTCACGCTAAAAAACCTAAGCGACCAATTAGGTAGAATCTGGCCACAGATTGCACACAAAAAAAACAAGGATAATGCCCAACTATATAACAGAAACATCACAGGACACTTGGCAATAATTGTCATCGCAGAACTTCAAAGTCATTGGATTGCGCGAGTGTTCAGACTAACAGAACATGCATGCACACTCAATGAAATGTTCTACTACTTTTCATATGATTATTACACTTCCTATCCACACCTCTACATGGGGTACGAAAAGATCATGCATCAATACCGCTCAGGAAACTATACCCAACAAGGGCAAGCACTTACGCTATTTTTAAACGATCTGAATCGCATCACCATGGCACATATTGAAGAACGTCAAACCATTGCAGCACAATTAACCGATGGCAACATCTCAAATCGTGAAAAAAAAGATCTACGCAAAGCCCAAACCATTATTACCCTCTTCATCAATAAACTACTCACCATAAAGAATGAAATTCTTTCGCTTTGCCCACAAGAAGGAACTGATGCTAGTAAAGCAGTTATTCATCTTCGTGCGCTTGCTATAGCCAAAAACCCACAACTCAAAAAATTACTCACGCATGATGCTACATTTGCAACATTCTATAATCAATTTCAAAAAATCATCACCATCTTTACATCACATGACAAACTTTCAAATCAAGCAATGTGTGAGATGGTTTACACCATGGACACATTGCAAAAGCATCTGAAATATAACGAAAAAACCTGGAAAGGTGTTTTGTGGTCTAAAATCTGGAGTGGACCAGATACCGCCTACCTATTAATTTCCGAAATGGCAGCAGCCCTCGAAAATCTTAGCGCACTTCTTTTGCAAAAAACAGACGATCCATTTGCTAGAGGTTTACTCACCTTCACGCTTATATCCCCCTCCACCTCGAATGAAGAACCGATGAGTCCTGGCAAAAGGATTATTGTTGAAGCTGCCCAACAAATAACCGGACAAAAATTTACGAATTTTAAAGATGTCTTTATGTATGCCATGTGCTATGTCAGTCCATATCTTGCCGCCTATGTTCTCTCCTGGGCACTCCCCTACCTTGCACAAGAGGTGAGACAACCAATTGTTTCATACTTTGCACAACAAAAAGGAGCAGCACCAACAAAAGATCAACTCTCTTCTTTGGTCACCCAACACCCAGCGATCCTTGAGGAACTCGGCAAACTGAGTCCAAGTTTTTTAGGGTTAGGGACAGGTAGTCAGGGCATGCAAACAACATAATGCTTCTTTGGAATACGCATTTACTTTAAAAATCATTTTTAACGGAGTATGATAGAATTCAGCGGGCATAATTTCCATCTTTAAATTTTTTATGAGGACCAAGCTAGGTTGATAAACTATGATTTACCATCTATCCCAACTTCTCCAAGACCATTGTAGTTTTTTTAATATATTCCGATACGTCAGCGTTCGAGCCATAGGAGCATTATTAACAGCACTTCTTTTCTCATTCCTCTTTGGCAATTGGTTCATAAAATTTTGCCAACAACGATTTCGCTCCAAAGTCCGTGATTGGACGCCTGAAAGCCATGCGCTCAAAAATGATACGCCAACAATGGGCGGCTTATTTGTTATTGGTGTGTTTTTACTCAACAGCCTCCTTTGGAATAATCTCACCAAGGCCAATGTACTCATATTTCTTTTGTGCATCATAGGATTTGGTCTCATCGGCTTTTGGGACGATTGGAACAAAATTTTTTATAAAAAGGGAATCTCGGCCAAACTCAAGTTTAGGCTACAACTAGGATGCGCACTGGCCATCACACTCGCATGGTATTTCTTTGTACAACCAGACACAAAGCTCTGCATCCCTTTTTTCAAAAACTTCAATCCAGACCTAGGGCTTCTCATTATCCCTTGGGCCGTTTTTATCATCATTGCAACGAGTAATGCCGTTAACTTAACGGATGGACTTGATGGACTCGCCACGGGCCCACTCATTTTTAATTTTTCAACCTTTGCGCTTATAGCCTACCTTGCTGGTCACAAAAAGTTTGCTTCATATTTATACATCCCTTTTACCGGAAGTGCCGAACTTTCAATTTTAGCAGCAACCTTTATTGGCGCGCTTGTCGGATTCTTGTGGTATAACACCCACCCAGCACAAATATTCATGGGGGATGTTGGGGCGCTCGCCTTTGGCGGAGGACTCGCTCTCATCGCGCTGATGACACGTCAAGAACTTCTACTACTTATTTGCGGCGGTATTTTTGTTATGGAAACGGTCTCGGTTATCTTACAAGTACTTTCCTTCAAACTCCGCGGTAAACGCATTTTTAAAATGGCTCCTATTCATCACCATTTTGAACTCATCGGCTGGAAAGAAAGTAAAATTACCGTACGCTTTTGGATCATTTCTTTCATTCTATCGCTTATCACGATCTTAACACTCAAGATTCGTTAAGCAGTTTTCTCGATCACAACCTAGCCAAAATCAAAAAAAATGATACCCTTTTATGCAAAGGCTTTTATCGTTATTTCCCCAGGAAGGACGTCCGTATGGAAAACCTAAAAAATCGGATTGAGCACATCAAAGAGTCACTCGATACTGCACTCAAACAAGCAAAAAGTATCAAAGATATTGACGGAGTGCGTGTTAATTTTTTGGGGAAAAAAGGCCTCATCACTGACCTTTTATCTGAAATGAAAAATCTATCACTCGAAGAAAAAAAAGAATTAGGGCCTTGTATTCAACAACTTAAAAGCACAACCGAGGAACTGCTTAGCTCAGCAAAAAATAACATCATGCAACAACAAATAAATGCTGAAAATCTTAAAAAACAGCATTTTGACGTCACCGCCAGCTTACCGTCAGCTCAAATCGGACACTTACATCCCTACTCTCAATTTATTGAAGAAATTCAAAATATTTTCATGTCCATGGGATATGAGATTATGGATACACCTGAACTCGAAACCGATGAATATAATTTTACCGGTCTCAATATTCCTAAAGATCATCCAGCACGCGATATGTATGATACTTTTTGGATAGATCAGCAAGCAGGACTCCTTATGCGCACCCATACATCCACCGTACAGATTCATGCCATGAAAAACAAATCACTTCCTCTTGCCGTTGTCTCGCCAGGAAGGACGTATCGGCATGAAGCAACTGATGCTAGCCACGATTTCATGTTCATGCAATGTGAGGGCTTTTTTGTTGATAAAGACGTCAGCCTAGCTCACTTGTTTGGTACGGCGCAGACCTTTTTAAAAAAATTGTTTAATAAAGACTCTCTTGATATTCGTATTCGTCCTGGTTTTTTCCCTTTTGTTGAACCGGGGGTTGAGATTGATATGCGCTGCCCATTCTGCAAAAACGGTTGTTCCGTTTGTAAGAAATCCACCTGGATTGAGGTTTTCCCTGGCGGACTCATTCATCCAAACGTGCTTCAATACTGTGGTATTGACCAGAACACCTATTCTGGATTTGCATTCGGATTTGGATTGACCCGACTTGTCATGCTGAAGTACGGAATCGATGATATAAGACATTTATTAAGCGGAAAGATAAAATTCTTAGAACAATTTTAATCGAAACAACAAGAAAAGGTTAACATTTGAAATATTTTCAACGTACCAATAAAAGGAATTAAAAAGGAGATGGTCGATGGTCACGAAAGCTATTATTCCTGCAGGAGGACTTGGAACACGATTCCTTCCGGCAACTAAAACGACACCTAAGGAGATGCTCCCTCTTCTTGAAAAACCGGCAATACAATACATCGTTGAAGAAGGCGTCAAATCCGGAATAAAAAATTATATCGTAGTGACAGGAAAGAACAAAAGCGTCATCGAAGACCACTTCGACACCTATCCAGAACTTGAAAAATTTCTCGAAGCTAAAAAAAAGACTGAGCTCATTGAAAGTCTTGCCAAAATTATCAATGTAACGAATTTTATTTATGTCCGCCAAAAAGAACCGCTGGGATTGGGGCATGCTATTTGGTCTGCAAGACATGTTATTGGCAAAGAATACATCGCCGTTTTTCTTCCTGATGACATTATCGTTCACCCTGTTCCGGCTATCTCGCAACTCATACAAGTTGCACAGCAAGAAAAATGCAGCGTTGTAGCAGTACAAGAAGTTCCGCTTAATCACATATCAAACTATGGCGTCATTGGTATTCGTAAGCAATTTTCGCCTAACCTTTTTCAAGTAAAAGAACTTGTTGAAAAACCAACGCCAGCAGACGCTCCGTCAAATTTAGCCATTATTGGCCGTTATGTTCTTTCGCCTGGCATTTTTGATGCGCTCGATGAACAACGAATCGGCGCCAATGGTGAAATCCAATTAACAGACGCTATCCAAACGCTCTTGCTCTCAGGTGAAAAAGTGTTTGCCTATAAAATTCAAGGCGTACGCTATGATATCGGCAATCCTATGGGACTGCTTAAAGCCAACATAGATCTCGCACTACGTCACCCTCGTTATGCCGATGAACTTATGGAGTACCTGCAAGAAATAGACCGCGAAATGATCATTATGCAAGGGAAAGCAAACCTGCTTAACAAAACCATCAAATCCCCCATAACCAATCTTTAATGGGGAGGCATCGGTTTTGTCATGATCGATTTATTAATCCCCGTTATATTTATA
>CAZBUZ010000012.1:0-5817 GCA_964495205.1 uncultured Pseudomonadota bacterium
TATAAAAGGCGTTTTTCTGGTGATGGAATGCAAGAATCGGGTAAATACATTCCTGATGCGGATGAAATAAACAAGATGATTGCTAGGAGTCGAAGTGTATGTTTCATGATTGATTGTTTAATTTTATTGAAAGCCACTTTTTTCGATCATGGCTATTATTTCAGTACCACCGCTTTGCGTGATTTTTCCCTTCTGCATGATGTGAACAGTCGTTGGAACGAGAAAATCAAAAATGCGTGGGTTGTGTGTGATGATGATGAGGCTTATATCTGGCGATTGTGCTTTAATTGTTTGCAATGTGGAGCAAACAATTTTAAGCGCATCAACATCTAACCCTGAGTCAATTTCATCGAGAATGACGATTTTAGGTTTGAGTACTGCTATTTGAAGCATTTCAGCGCGTTTTTTTTCGCCGCCAGAAAATCCAACATTGACCGGTCGATCAGCGTAACTATGGTCCATGCCAAGCAGTTCAAGTTGTTTGTATAAGTGTTCTGAGAATGCTTTTGGATTCAGATGGTATTCTGTCTCGCGATATAGAGCATTATAGGCCTGTCGCAGGAAATCGCGAAAGGGTATGCCTTCAATTTCTACAGGATTTTGGGTGGCAAGAAAAAGACCGAGTTTTGCACGTTTGTCGGGACTGAGAGGAATAATATCATGCCCAAAACAAGACATTGAGCCCGCGAGGACTTCATAGCGCGGATGGCCCATAATGGTGAATGCTAACGAACTTTTTCCTGATCCATTCGGTCCCATAATTGCGTGAATTTCGCCAGTATTAACAGTAAGGCAAATATCTTGCAATATGGTTTTTTTTTCTATGGAGACACATAAATTTTTTATGGTAAGTGCTGTTGCCATTATATCCTGTTATTTTGAAGCTTTTTATCTTGTTGTCAGTATATGAGCTAAAAAACAAAGTTGCAACTCTTGTGCATACCGCTTAACAAGAATTGCAACTGTTTTTGGGGAATTTGACGTTTTGTTATTTGTCGTCGCCCATGCTATGGCCAATCAGGCCACCAGCAACGCCACCAATTGCAGCTCCCGCAATGCCGCCACCAGTACCGCCTGCAGCAGATCCAACGAGAGCGCCTGTGCCAGCGCCAATGGCTGCACCAGCTACTGTTTTTTCTTGTTTTGTGCAGCTGGTAAGCAACGCAAGCGATGATATTGTCATAGCGAGCGCTATCATATACGTTATTTTTTTCATACAAATCTCCTTTTTGGTTTCGATTAAAAAGTTTATTGCATTTACCTATCTGATTATTATTCTAATAGAAATATAATTAAAAATAAAGAGTATTTAAAATTTAAAACAGAAAAGCAATATAGCCGTTGCGAACAGCGGCTATATTGCTTTTCTTTGCTTGGATATCGAAAAAGACTTGATCCAGTGCCTCATCAGCACAATAGAGATGCTCGCCTATCGCTACCTGCAGCTTAGTAGTACATGGTCTTTGCAATAAGGACAGTATTTGTAACCCGATTGTGGGTTGAAGACTGTTTTGCAGTCCTTGCAAAATTTTTCGTGGATGAGCGGGGCTCCGCAGCTTGCGCAGCTGTGTGCACCAACTAATTCACAGCGTCGTCCGCAGTTTGAGCACCATTTGATTAAGTTACGACGAAGACGCTCGTTTTCTTCTTTGAGGTATTCAACTTCATGGCGGCGTTCACGTCGCTCTTGTTCCTTGATGGTATTTTCTATCTCTTCTTCTTCATCAGCTGATTTGCCGATACTGCTTCCAACTATGCCTCCCAATAGGCCGCCGATGAGTGTCCCGGCTACCTTACTGTTTTTTCCTGCAACGGCATGACCGATCAGTCCGCCGCCAGTTGCGCCTATGGCTCCCCCTGTTGATTCATGTTTCCCGCAGCCAGCGAACAGAATAATAAGCGATAGAAAAGACCCTAATATAGGCATACTGTTTGTTTGTTGGTTGTTCATGAAATTCCCTAATAAGTTTCAATTGCAGATTTATTTACCCAGCCGATAACGCCATTTACCTTAACCTTGTAAAAGTTATCAGAAGAGCCCTTAATAAGAACTTGTTTTGTTTCGGGTAATAAACCCAGTGTTTGATAGCTTTTGCCTGGACCAGAGAGAAGAGCTGTCTGCTTGGTGACAACAATGCCGTGTAGACGGTACTCAAAATTGTATCTTACTGCGAGCAGAGCTCCACAAAATAAATTTGAAGTAAAAAGCAAAACAATTATTATTTTGTGACGTTTTTTGTAGAGATAACGCAGGTATAAAAATGAAAGTGCCCACATAAGCAAGAATATGAGTTGAAGCATAAAGAGCGGTAACGCTCTTACGGTAGAAATAACCGCGCTTTTAGCTTGGTCAACAATCTCTTTTATGCGATCAAGGGGTGATTCTGCTTCAGTTTTTTTTGTTTGGCTGTGTTTTTTGACCATCGCTATATTATGTAAAAGTTCTGATCTGTTGAATAATCCCCAATCTTTTTCCGCTCGTCGCCAGTGAACAAGTGCCATCCCATGATTTCCCAACTTATAGGCGCAATTGCCCAAATTATAGTGAACGTGAGGGCTTTTGTTTGAGATTTGTTGGTACAAGTTTTGAGCTTGTTGATAGTTACCCTCTTTATAGAGCTCATTCGCCTTAAAAAACATTTCTTGGTAGTTTACGGCTTGTGCATACGTTATACATGCTATGAGCGTGAAGATAATGCATAAAAATTGTTTTTGGTATTTCATCATGAACCTTTCTCGTTAGTCAGCAACAAAAGCCAGTAGGAGCCTTTTTTAAAGATTCCTTCGAAGTCATTCTTTTTGCTTGTCGTTTGTGATATAAATCGATAGCCGGCGCATTCGTTAAGAAAGTCGAAAAAATCATTGATTTTTTCCTCTGCCCATTGGTTTTTAGATAAATAATCATAAAGCACATCATGTGTTATAGCCTCGGCGTTCGCTCCATACTTGGTTGCCAAGAATTTTATAAAAAATTGATAGAGTTTGTCCACTTGATTATTGCGTGAGAGTGAATCAAATTCTTTACTGAGTCTATCAAAATATTTTTTGCGGGAGCGCCCTCGAGTAATGTGAGGCAACGCTTTTGACGCGATACTTTTGATCATGCGATGAGTGAATATGATTGCTGGTATAACCAGAATAAGTATCAAAAGCAACAATGGGTTTATGCCGGTACTTGGTCGATGAGAAATTGGCCCATCTTCTTGGATAAAGTTGATGTCTTTGGGGTGCGCCTTTGGTGTTGGTTGAGGAGTTGGTGCTTCTTCGGATTCAGTTGCCGTTGACTTTATTCGCGGTTGTTGTGTTTTTGGGCTGGGGGTTAAATGCACGGAGAGCGCGGCTGTCTTAAGTGTTTTTACTGTTTTTGTTGCTGTGTCAAAATAGGTGAATTGTTGCGATGGTATCTCAGCATCGCCTTCTTGGGCTATCTGAATGACATATTCAAATGTTTTCTTGCTGCCATGATAATCGTTGTTAAGGTCTTCTTGGACCGTTGCCTTGGAGTCATAAGCCTTTATAAAAGCGGGCAAAACAAGTTTTGGCGTGGGGATCTGATCAAGATTGCCCATGCCTGTAATTTCAAGTTTAAAGGTGAGCGCTTCGTTAACATGTGCTTCGCGTTTGCTTATGCTTGCATCAAAACTTGTAAAGTCACCAACGCCATCAATTTGTTTTTTGCTGTCTGGGAGCTGGTCTACGATGATATGAAGAGGGTTCGATGTGGTTGCTTTTTGTTCGAGACGATCTTGATCAAAAAAGCCTGCAAAAACATCATCAAAGAGCCTGTGATGGCGAGGGCGATGCTTAAGAGGAATCGCATAGGCGACTTTGATAGGTTCAATTGTTTTTTGTCCGGATTCTGATGGAGTCAGAATATATTTTTTTTCGAGAATGTCATAAAGCTGATTCTTGTGTGTTTCTTGTCGGCGGGAGATCTTTTGAATTTCCTTGACCATAAATCCTGGAAACTTTGGTGGTTCAATAGCTATCTGTGCAATGGGACCATGAGAAAGAATGATAATTTTTGCTGTTATCGGTTCTCCAACGACAATAGATTTTTTGTTGGTTGTCAGCCGGCAAAGAACGGTTGATTGTTGATCATCCTGATTCTTTTGCTCTTGTGTGACGTGAGATTGACCCGCTGAACTACCAGGCTGATTGCTGTTTTGTTCTTTAGATTGCTCGGAGGCTGGAGCAACCGTAAGTTCAAGTACATTGGATTCAATAGTTTGATCGCCTTGTTTGACGCGTGCTGGTCCAAGCTTAATTGTACCTTCTTGTGGAGCGATGAGTTGGTACAGGTAAGTAGTTTGTGAGGTGAATTTACCGTTAAACATTGAGATATTGGTGCTGCGGCTTGTGCCAACAATGCTTATCTTGTCTGTTTTTTCAAGTTCTACAGTGCCCGTGTTGCGATCTCCTTCGGTTACCGATATGGCAACCTCAAACGGCACGCCTGCAAAAACTTTTTGACTGTCAGCTTTGCCATGCCCGTTGTCCATTACCTCGAGCTTTAAGCTCGTGGCTGCGAATGATTGGGTTAACACCATACAATAAATCAATATGAAGAGTTTTAAATATGGGAGCACTTTCATAGAAAATCCTTTGAAGACTGACTCAGAAAGGAGCATTCCTACCAAGGCCGTTGACTCGATTCTTGAGGTTTGCCTTCATGTTTTAATTGCTTAACGATCAATGCTTTTTGCAATTTTGCTTCGTCTTGTTGAAGGTTGTCAAGTAATGCCCTCATGCCGCGCTGTTCCATGCTTTCGGGCGATTTTTCTTCTGATGCAACTTCTGCTAGGTCTTGTTTTTGTTCGCCAGTCTCGTTACCCTGAGTAGGTGTTGGTTGGCCTGGTTTTTGTTCAGGAGTTTGATCATGCCTGTCTCGTTGGGTATTTTGTTGCTGATTGTTTGTTGTGCGATCCTGGTCAGGTGGCTTGTTTTCCCCATCTTGTCCTTTATCGCCGACATCTTGGGGGCGATCTTTTCGATCATCTTTGTTTGGTTGGTACTGGCTGTTCTTGTCTTGGCTGTTTTGTTCTCCTTGGGATTTTGGGGATTTTTCTGATTGCTTTTCCTGATATTGTTTTTTTTCTTCTTGCCTATCTTTTTTGTCTTGTTTTTGATTGTTTTTTTCTGCTTGCTGTTGTTTCTTTTTTTCAAGTTTTTCAATGAGCTCTTGTGCTGCTTTTTTGTTTGCTTGTGCGGGATTGTGCTGCTTATCAAGCATTAAAACATTGTCGTATTTTTTAATCGCTACGTTTATTTTTGTAATTGCTGTGTCCAACGTTTCTGGCGGAACATTCGTAGTTTCCCAGTTTGTGGGTAAGATTGTTAAAGCATCGTTAACAAGCGTATTGCCGAGATTGAAAAAGCAGCGTTTTTTTAATTCTTGATCAGTCGCGCCAATTGATGCGCGGTCAAAATTTGCGCTGGCAGCGTCAAACTTTTTTGCCTTGTGGAGCGCAACACCCAGGTTATAGTTGATATAGGGATCATTAGGTTTATGTACCTGTTTTTTCTGTAATTTGTCAATGACTTGTTCGAGTGTTGGCTGATGAGGCTTTCCCCACCACCAGGCATATACTGGACTCGTAAATATCGTGGTCAACGTGAAAATGCTAAAAAAAAGAAGTCCTTTTTTCATGATACTGCCCTCTATAACAACCATTCAATAAGCAAGAGTCCCCAGGCAATGCCGAGAAACCATGGATAGTGATCTTCATAAAGTGATAATTTCTTTTCAGAAAGTTTTTCTTTTTCCATTTTTTTTATGGTGCTAACAAGCCCGTCAAGATCAGAATCTTCGTATGT
>CAZBUZ010000012.1:5827-6844 GCA_964495205.1 uncultured Pseudomonadota bacterium
AGCCGTTGAGCATTGAGCACATTGATTGAAGGAGTTTTTCGTTGAGCGTTGATAAAATGACATTTCCTTTGGCGTCTGTTATGTGTCCTGATTGGTTTCCTCCTGCATCAAACTGCGGTATTGGAGCGCCTTGCTCTGAACCAACACCAAGCGCAAAGAGCCGTATGTTTTGTTCTGCTGCTTGCTGCTTTATGGTATCAAGATTGAGCGAAAAATCTTCACCATCCGTCAAAAGAACAACATTTTTATTTTTTCTTCCCTGAGATTCTGAGAAGACTTGCAAAGCTTTTGCCAGTGCGGTATCGATGGCCGTGGTGCCAGAGGAGATACTTTCGGTGTCAAGATGATCTAGGAACATGAGAAACGTTGGATGATCAACGGTGAGTGGGCATTGTACAAAGGCCGATCCGGAAAAGGCGATGAGTCCAACGCGCTCAAAGGTTAGTTTAGATAGGAGCGCGCGAACTTTTAGTTTAGCGAATTCGAGCCGATTCGGCTTAAGATCTTGCGCTAACATACTTCGTGAAACATCAAGCAAAATAAGCAGGTCTCGGCCTTCTTGGGTTACTTGTTGTTCACGTTTTCCCCATTGCGGTTGTAAGAGCGCGAGAAAAACCACAAAGAGAGTGCTGCACAAGAGGATTGTTTTGATGAGTTCCCTGAAAAGCGAAAAATTTTTAAAGATTGTTGCTCGATGGTGCGGATGAACGAGAAGGCGTACCCCTCTGCTGATGCGTATGTAGTTTTTAATAGCAAGAAATGCAAACAATAAGAAGATGGGAAGATAAAGTAAATTATCAATGGCCGCCCAATGGATGCCGAGTATTTCTGCCATAATCATACTCCTCGCCATACAAATAATCGCAAGGTAAGTTCAAGAGCCAATAGGCCAAGAACAAACCAAATGTATGTTAAAAATGCTTCATAATAGCGATGAAACAGTGTTGTTTGATAATCCGTTTTTTCAAGTTTGTTAATGGTGTCATAGGCTTGTCGTATTTCCTTAGGGTTGTTGGC
>CAZBUZ010000012.1:6854-20892 GCA_964495205.1 uncultured Pseudomonadota bacterium
ATGCGCGATTTTTTTCAGCAAGGCAACGTTGAGCGTTTGTGGAATTTGTTGTATGCCAAAAAATGGATGTGCGATGTACCCGCCATTAACGTTTCCGATGCCAATGGTGTAAACCTTAATACCAAATTGCTTTGCTAATGATATAGCTGTTTCTGGGTCAACTTTTTCTGGCGGTGTTGGTTCGCCATCCGTGAGCAAAACAATCACTTTGCTTTTTGCTTTGGAGGTACGTAAGCGATTGATTGCGGTTGCAAGTCCTGTTCCAAGCCATGTTCCTTGAGGGTTAATAATGCCAATTTCTAGTGATCCAACCAATTCTTTGAGTATGCTTTTATCAAGGGTGAGGGGACAGCGAGAAATAACTTCTCGACCAAAGATAACAATGCCAATAGGATCATCTGTGCGCTTTTCAATGAAGCGTATTGCTTCTTGTTTGGCTACTTCGATGCGTGGACGCCGGTCTCGTAAATCATCAAAAATATTCATGCTATCCGAGACATCAATTGCCAGAACGATATCAACTCCTTCAACATTAACTCGAGAGCGTTCATCAACCCACACTGGACGAGCTATGAGGAATATGAGCGCTAGAAGTGCGCTGATGCGCGTGAAATAGAGGATTTTTTTGTGGTGCGATGATTGGGTAAATTTTTTTTGTGCAAACCTTTTGATGAGTGGATACGTATAGTAAGGGGTCTTGTGGAAAAAAATACGATAGAGCGCCGCACATACGAGCACTGGGAGCAAGATGTAGATGATGTGGTAATACATGAAATGCAAAATCATGAGCTCTTCTTTAACCTCTCTAGTTCCTCATCATACCAGGTCTTAACCCTGGCAATAAAATCTTGTCGCGTTTCGGGACTAGTATACCACATTGGTTGTCCGATGCTAATAGTAACATTTGCCGCAGCTGAGTGGATGAGTTTGCTTTTTTTAGGAAAGATTTTATGAAGGCCGTAGGCCATAATGGGGATAATAGGGCGATTGAGCTCTTGTGCTAACACGGCAAAGCCAGGAAGAAACCGATGTATTTGTCCATCATGATGGCGCATACCCTCTGGAAACATGAGCAGGTGATTTTTACGCCCATTCGTAATTGCATGAGCTTGTTCGATGGTTTGGGCGCACTTGGTGACGCTTTCTCTTTTTACTAAAATATTCATGCGGCGAAGGATAAACCCAAAAATTGGAATTTTTGCATACGCAGCTTTGCTAAACCATACATGCGGTTGAGCTCCCACAAGCATTTGTACCAGCGGTATATCAATAGCAGAGCTATGATTACAAATAATGATTGATGGGTGGTGGAGATTGGTTTTTAAAGATTTTTCACCCTTGATAAGCATGGTGATGAACGTGGTTTTAATCATGAGTTTTGCACCTGTTCCCATGATCCAGTAATAAAGACGGCATGAGTAGCGATATTTTGCTGGTAACAGTGCAAAAGGTAACCCAGTTAACGTCATGAGCGACGTTATGATCGACCAACAGGTAAATGTTATCGTTGTTTTAACTATGTGTGCAATTTTTTGTTTCATACGGGTGGTTGCTGATTTGGAAACGATTCTATGAGACTTGTTGCGTAAACGATATCTTTTTTTTGATTATAAAAGACATAAACAAGACTTGCCCATAGGTGCTTGAGGAGAAAAATAAAATAGCGTAAGCAAAGAAATTTAAACAATGAAGGTTGAACCGGAAGAGCCTTGATGAGTTGGTCAATTTGGGTGCTGAGGATAAGTGAATTAGTGGTGACGACCTTGGTTGTATCTAAGAAAAATGTTTTGATACCGAAGTCGAGTCCCCAAAGCACAGCCATAAAAAAAAGAATCGTCGGAAGATTGTAAACCAAGCAATTTACTGCACGTTCAAACGAAAGGAAAATATCCTTGATTTGCATCGATGAATCAAGCCAATAAAAAATGGTTAAAAATTTCACAAGAGTATGACTTGCTACAAAATACCATGGAAATGCCGGAAATTGGCTTATGCCAAAGCCAACAAGCATAGTTGTTGCGACAAAAAGGAAAAGGTAGGCAGCCAAGGTGAGCTGTAGGTAAGCAAAAAAAGTTTGTTTAACATAGATGAGTGGTTCAATGATATCTTTTTTGCGGATGAAGAGCAGCATGATGGTAGAAAAAATAAACCAATTAACCTCAATAAGCAGTAGGACAAGGATGGAGTACAAGGTGATGCCGTTTGCGGCAGAAGGTGGTGTAGGGCTAAATGTTTTGAAAATGATGTTGCCAAAAAGCATGAGGAGGATTATATCAGCTGCCAATAAAACCCCAAAGCGGCATATGACAATTTTAAGTGCTGCATAAAACCGTTTAAACGACGAGAAAAAAAAAGCTTTTAACTTGAGTGGCGAAAAAAGGAATAGTGATTGTATCCATTGGTCTATAATTGTTTTCATAAAATTATTCTGCAAAAAAAAGGTTTGGATGGGTGTGTTTTATCTTGAGGTACACCGTTGCACAACAGGACAAAAACCACAAACTTACGATGAGTGATTGTATGAAATAAACGCTTAACACAATGCTGGTTATGACTATCGTGCTGCTTATTGTTGTGATAATCAATGTTGCGATGCCATAAAGCATGAAAATGATGAGTAAATAAAGGAGGCTGAAACAGCTTATAAGTGGAAAAAAGTAGATAAAGAAAAGAAATCCTTTTTTTAGCGTCTGTAAGAATGATCTTTGATCTTGATCGAGAAAAATGTAGCCGACAAGTGTCGGGATGGGTAATGTAAGAACCGATATGATTGTTTGGGCTATGCTGATTACATGAATATTGTTACCCAAGAGTGCTGGAAGCATATTGAGCGGAGCAAGGCAAAAAAGTGCGAGTAGTTGGGCGGTAAAGAACCATATGATTTTGGGTAGATAAGCCCGGTAGTAAGAAAAATCTTTCGCTTCAATCGATGCTCTTGTGGAAAGAAAATAACTAAAATACGTGATTGTATCGACCATGAAGAAGAGCCCCATGAAACTCCAGAAAAGATAACGAACTTCATGAAGCCGGAATGTTGGCAGTGCCCATGGAACTTTGGCAAAAATGAAAACATCGAAAATTTGATGGGGGGTGAGAATAACGTTAAACCATAGTGGTGCCATGAGCAAGATAAGCCACAGTGCCCACAACCACCAAAGATAGGTGATGGTGAGGTGGAGAGCTCGTCTAAAATTATTGAGGCTTGCAAGAATCAAAAGCCGCAATTCTTTCCACGCAAGTAAATTAATCGAGTCTTTCCATGTAACTGCCAGATCGGATAAGAGCATGAGTCCTCAATAAAAACTTGTTTGATTTTAATTTTTTCAAAACATGTTTCACATCATAATAGTTCGGTTAATCTAGCGCAAGAGAAATAAAAAGAAAAGTGTTTTTAGTCTTTCCCATGCCATTCATCAAAGAATGCGTTCAGGTAGGCCAACATGTGTTGATGTCGTTTTTCTGCTAGCGCTTTGGCTGTTTGGGTGTTCATGCGATCTTTGAGGAGTAATAGTTTTTCATAAAAGTGATTGATTGTTGGGCCTCCGTTCTTTTTATAAGCTTCAAAAGTTGCATGATGTTCTGGTTTGATTTCTGGGTTATAAAGTTCTCGTTGCTTGAGGCCGCCATAGGCGAAAGCGCGAGCAATGCCGATGGCACCAAGGGCATCAAGGCGGTCGGCATCTTGAACAATCATACCTTCAATTGTTTTCATGGCGGTGGCGACGCCAGCTCCTTTGAACGACATATCTTTGATGATGGTGTGTACGTGGTCGATGGTTGCGGCACCAACGGCGCATGATGTTAACCACTGGCGGGCGATGCTTGGTCCACGGTCATCATCATGATTATCGACAAACTTCCAGTCGGCGATGTCATGAAGAAGTGCTGCTAATTGGAGGGGGAATAAGTCGCCACCTTCTTTTGTGGCGAGGTTGAGGGCCGTTTTCCAGACCCGGTAGGTATGCCACCAGTCGTGGCCGGCCTTGTCTCCTGCTTGATTATTTTTAACAAAGTCGATGGTTTTATTGATGATCTTTATTTGGTTTTCGCAGAGAGATGTTTGCGGTATGGCGGGTGAGGTAGAGGTGAGCGGGGTTGTTGTGGTGTTGTCTGCTGTTGTCGGAATCAATGGCTGATATTTTTGAACTGCCATGGCGAGCTCCTTTTTTGAGTTAAAAGAATAAAGTATCGTTTTTTCAACAAAAGGTCACGTTCTCATGGTTTGTTTTGATTATCCGGTTTTCGAAGTTGTAAAAATATAACATTTTATGTGATTTTAAGAGGTAGCCGCATGGTTTGGCTGTGGCTTATTCTTTTACAATCTAAAAAAATATTTGACAATTTGTAAAAAATGGTCTTAAGCTAAAATTAGAAAAGCTACAAAAATTGTTGAAATTATTTTTTGACAAATTTTTTGCAATTGATTAAAACAAAGCACTCGGGTATATCTATTAAGGATGCCACGGGTGATAACTAAACGTTAACCATGGCGGGGGCATTATGGGCAGAAGAAAAAAGACTATGAACGAAAAAGGACCAAAGCTTCTCATTGTTGAGTCGCCTGCAAAAATAAAGACAATATCCAAGTTTTTAGGTAAAGATTTTAGGATCATGTCCACCTTTGGGCATGTGATGGATTTGCCTGAGCGTCGTATTGGGGTAGGCATTACCGAGGACAATAAAATTGAACTCGATTATGTTCCCCTTAAAGATAAGGCAAGTACCATCTCAGATATCTGTAAGCAGGCGCGTGAATCGAGTGAAGTGCTCTTAGCATCAGACCCTGACCGCGAAGGGGAAATTATTGCGTGGAATATTGGCCAGCAAATTGCCAAGGTGTTTGCCGATGAGGCTAAGATTCACCGCATTACCTTTAACGAAATTACCAAACCAGCCATCCTTGAAGCCATTAAGCACAAGACTGAGATTGACATGAACAAGGTAAATGCTCAGCAAGCGCGCCGTGTTCTTGACCGGTGGGTTGGCTACGAGGTATCACCTATCTTGTGGAAAAAGATAGCTAAGGGGTTGTCGGCTGGTCGCGTTCAGTCGGTGGCACTTCTTTTGGTGGTCACTCGTGATGCAGAAATTAAGGCGTTCACGCCGGAAGAATATTGGTCGGTACATGCCATTTTTAAGCTGACTGATGGTTCAGAAATTGTAGCAGAACTTTTTAAGATCTCTGCTAAAAACTTTAAGCTTAAAAGCAAGGATGAGACCGATAAAGTACTTGCTGAACTTGCCAAGCAATCATTTAGTGTAACGAAGATTACCGATAAAAAACGCCTAAAAAATCCTGCGCCGCCATTTATGACGAGTAGTTTGCAGCAGGATGCCTACAATAAGCTGGGGTTCTCGGTCGACAAGACCATGAAGATTGCTCAACGCCTTTATGAAGGCTTACCGCTTGCTGATGGTTCACCTGAGGCGCTTATCACCTACATGCGTACCGACTCGCTTCGTATCGCCGATACGGCATTGGCCGCTACGCGTGAGTTTATTGGTAAAGAGTATGGCAAGGATTACCTGCCAAAATCTGCTTTTGAGTACTCAAAAAAAGGTGCGCAAGACGCGCACGAGGCCATCCGTCCGATTGACGTTACCAGGACGCCACAATATGTTGCCAAATTTGTGTCACCTGATGAAGCAAAATTGTATGGGCTCATTTGGAAGCGTTTTGTTGCCTGCCAGATGGAACCTGCTGAATTTTTTCAACGTCAGGTGCTCATTGACGGTGGTAAGTTTACCTTTAAGGCTACCGGTTCAACGTTGATGTTCGATGGCTTTTTGAAGGTGTATCAAGTTGAAGAGGAAGAAGAAAGCGAAGAAAATGTAAAAATTCCAAAAAGTCTTGTCGAAAAGGCTCCTCTTCAACTTAAAAAACCTGAGCCTAAGCAGCACTTTACCCAACCGCCGCCACGATATACTGAGGCAAGTTTGGTTAAGGAACTTGAAAAAAAGGGCATTGGGCGTCCAAGTACCTATGCCGCTATTTTGTCAACGATCCAAAAGCGTGGGTATGTGGATAAAGACAACAAAAAATTTATACCAACGGAGTTGGGCAAAGCGGTGACAGAAATGTTGGTCAAAAACCTGCCGGATATCATCAATGTAACTTTTACTGCGACAATGGAAGAAAGTTTGGATAAAATTGAACAGGGTGGTGCTAACCGCGATGTCGTATTGCTTGATTTCTATAAAAAATTTAAAGAAGATCTTGAAAAATTTGGAGGGCAGGAGGCTTCGCGTAAGGTTGTATTAACGGATGTTGAGTGTCCAGAATGTGGTGGTCATTTGGCTATTCGCTTTAGCCGGTCGGGTGAGTTTTTGGGATGTTCGCGATTTCCCGAATGTAAATTTACTTCCGCCTTCACCCGAGATGAGGATGGTAAAATTCATTTGGTCAAACCAACAGCCGAAGAAAGCCAGCTTACGTGTCCGCAGTGCGGTAGAAATTTAACCAAACGCATGGGACGGTTTGGTCCATTTTTAGCTTGCCCCGGCTATCCAGAATGTAAGTACATACACCAAGATCAGCTAAAAATGCCATGTCCGCAGTGTGGGAAGCCTGTGACCAAGCGTCGTTGGAAAGGCGGCAGCTTTTGGGGATGCTCCGGATACCCTGAATGCAAATTTGCAATCTTTGGCGCTGTAGTCGAAGAAAAATGTCCGAAATGCAAAAAATCACCCTATCTTTTAGTGACCAAAAATAAGGATGGCACACAAACTAAATCGTGCCCTGATAAGGCGTGCGGGTACTCGGCGCCATATGAGCCGAAAGAATAAAAACATTGTGCCTCTTCCCCCCAGTTGTCATGGGTTGGGGAAACTTGTTAGCTGAGTTTATGAACCTGTTGAGAAAACATTTTAAGTTCGTCGCTCCAATCATCAATGGGCTCGAATGATTGTTGTAGTTGGTGAAGGGCAAGTTGCACTTCATATTCTGCGAGTAGGTGCTGAGTAAATTGATTGAGTTTGTTTAATGGGGGAAGGGTTTGCCAGTCGACCCGGTCAAGTATTTCTAGCTGTATATTGCGCATTTCGATTAAAATTTGTTTATAAGGTGTTAGCATTTGTTGGAGTTTAGTGTGATTGTCAATGCATTGCTGGGTTATTATAGTTTGAGTTTCTTTTGAATTTGCTAGGGCATCTTGCAGATCAAAAATTTTTTCTAAATCATCATCTGATAAATCTATGAAGCTGGCTTGCTTCAACCATGTAAGCGTTTCTTGTTTGTAATCACTGACTTGTTTTTCAGCAATTATAAATGCAGCGACGATAATCTTTTTTATGGCTTCAAGAGATATCGTGGTTTCTTTTGGGTGTGCGTGGACAAGATAGTAGGTTGCTAAAAGACGGTTGAAGAAAGAGTCTTGGTTTTGTTGATGCAATGTTGATATGAATTGATACAACCAGTTTAAAAAACGATGTTGCTCTCCTGTGGCCAGGCAAATCTTATGCTTTGTGAGTATAGGGTTGATAAAATTGCTTAAGATAAAATTTATCTGCATATCAAGAGGCATATTTTTATAGGCCTTAATAGCCTCGTACGAACCTGTAAGATTTTTTTTTAAGAGGCTATCGGATTTTATTTTAATGGTACCATCTACTATTGCGCCATCGTGATCAGCGTGATGGTGTTCCATTGCGGGTAATACAGCAAAAAGGCTGAGCGTTACGATAACCCCACAAACAAGCATCTTGATATTCATAACATATTGATTTTAGTAAAGCTCCCCGTGCTGCGCCCCTTTTGTTGTGTTTCTATGATTGTTTTGTTGCTAATCGTCAAGATTCGGTCAACATTTTCTAGCATGGTTGGCCGATGTGAGACGATAATGAGCGTTTTTTGCCCTCGCAGATCATCAATGGCTTGGCGAATATTATTTTCTGAATCATGATCGAGTGATGATGTTGCTTCATCAAAAATAAGAATTTCTGGGTCTTTGAGGAGTGCTCGAGCAATGGTGATGCGTTGTTTTTGGCCTCCGGAAAGAAGCGTTCCATTCTCGCCGACTATTGTATTGTACCCATCGGGCAAGCTGTAAATGAATTCATCTGCATGAGCAGCCTTGCAGGCTTTGATAATCTCATCTTCAGTTGCTTGGGGTTTGGCATATCTGATGTTGTTGTAAATAGTGTCATTAAATAAAAATGTTCTTTGGCCGACATAGCCTATGCGTTCTCGTAGGCTTGCGTAGGAAACAGCGGCAAGGTTAGTGTTATCGATCCAAATAGTGCCCAAGGTTGGGCTGATGAAACCCAGTAACAAATCACAAAAAGTGCTTTTACCAGAACCCGATGGGCCGACTATCCCGACGCATTCATTTTTTTTGATGTTGAGGTTGATGTTATTAAGAACATCAACGCCACTTTCATAATAAAATGAAACGTTTTCCCAGCGAATGCTTTGGGTAAAGTTTTCCAGTTCCTGAGTTCGATCGAGGTTTGCAGGGTATATGCGGTCCATAATGTCAAAAATTCTATCGGCAGCGGCAAGACCGTATTGAATATCCCCGAAAATATTAATGAGTTTCTTGAGCGGTTGATAGGCCAAAACGGTTGCGGCGGCAAACGCGGTGAGCTGCCCTGCCGTGATTGCTCCGCTTAAAATTTGCTGTGCGGCAACATAAAAAACGATTCCACAGCCCATCATCGCAATGACTTCTATGCAGGCAGGGGCAAGTGATTCTACTTGAACGTTGCGCATAATTGAGGAAAAGACGCGTTGCAAAAGCTTGTTAAATTGGTTGACCTCAATTGGCTCTGCATTGAAAGCCTTAATTTCTCGCACACCAACAAACGATTCTTGGAGCATGCCGCTTACCTTGCCCATTTCTTTTTGAATCGCTTGAGATGCTTTTTTGCGTGCTTTACCCATGATGCCAATGGTGATGCCGATGAGCGGTCCAACGAAAATCATAATGAGCGAGAGTTTCCAGTTCTGATAAAAGGCAAAGCTTAAAAGGAAAATTGCTTCAAAAAAGCTTCTTACACCATCTTTGACGACATTGGCGGCAACGCTTTGAATCATGGTTACATCATTCAAAAAGTGAGACATGAGCTGACCTGTGGTTGTTTTTTGAAAAAATGCCATGGGATAGTGAATAATTTTACTAAAGAGGTCATGGCGTAGATCGTTGACTACCTTGTTGCCAACCCAATGCATGTAATACGATGAAAGATACATGAATAGCCCTTTGAGTGCGAAAAAGCCGATAAAGACCAAAATAAAAGGGATAATAAGGTGTTGGTGTTGTTTGATAAAAATATCGTCAACAGTTTGTTTGAGTAGGTAGGTTGGTACTGCTGCAACAATGCCAAAAAGGGTGGCGCATACGATGGAGAACGAAAGCGTTTTCCAGTAGTTTTTTGTGTAGGTGAGTACGCGATGAAGATTTTGATTCATGTTTATTTGATCCTGTAAAATTTATGTTTGCCTACCTTGACGGTCATTCCAGGCTTCCACGCAACTTCAGCTTTAAAATCCGTGATTGTTTTTTCATCGATATCAACGGCGCCTGATTCAATGAGGCGCTTACCTTCTGATGTACTTGGAATTGCCTTGAGTTGCTTCAAAAACTCTATTATCCAAAGTGGATTCGGTGTCCCTGCGGGCAAGGAGGCTTCGGTTGCTTTTGAAAAGTCTTGTTTTTGAAAGAGGGATTCGAATGTTTGCTGTGCTTTGACGGCGTCGTCTTTTGACCAAAAACGAGCAATAATGCCGGCAGCCATTTCTTTCTTCAGTTTCATAGGGTGTAACGAACCGTCGTTGACTCCGGCTTTCATTGCTATCAATTCTTCTTCTGTTTTATTGAGTAGGAGGTGGTAGTAGCGCCACATAAGCTCATCAGAAATTGACATCAATTTACCATAAGCTTTATCTGCAGCTTCCCAGAGCCCAACATAATTGCCAAGGCTTTTTGACATCTTTTGAACGCCATCAAGCCCTTCAAGAAGAGGCATGGTGAGAATTACCTGTGGTTCTTGGCCGTATTGCTCCTGTAAAAAACGCCCCATGAGGAGGTTGAAGGTTTGGTCGGTGCCGCCTAATTCAACATCAGCCTTGAGGGCTACCGAGTCGTATCCTTGCATGAGCGGGTAGAGCATCTCGTGAAAACCAATAGCGATGTTTTCTTTCAGGCGTTTTTGAAAGTCTTCACGTTCGATGAGGCGGGCGAGTGTTACTTTGCCTGCTAGTTTGATTACATCGGCAAAGGTGAGCAGCGCAAGCCATTCAGAGTTGTAACGTACGGTAGTTTTTTTAGGGTCTAAAATTTTACTGACTTGTTCAAAATAGGTTTTTGCATTTTTCTTGATGTCTTCTTCGCTGAGCGGCGGTCTTGTTTTGCTGCGTCCTGTTGGATCGCCAATGCGGGTGGTGTAGTCGCCAATGAGGAAGATGACCTCATGCCCAAGATCTTGGAACTGACGCATTTTTCCCAAGACAACTGCGTGACCAAGGTGTAAATCGGGGGCCGTAGGGTCCATGCCGAGCTTGATGCGGAGCGGCTTGCCGCGTTCCAGTTTTTTGAGTAAATCTTCTTCTGGGACGATTTGCACGGTACCATTGCGGATGATTTTGAGTGATTCAATTGTTTTATTCATAAAAACCTATTAAATAACTAAAAATTTTAATAAAGCTTCTGTTACTAAAATAAGCCAAATAAAAATCATGCGTGTTTGAGGAAGTAGGAACATGAAAAGGAGTATGAAAATTGAGTATTGATAGAACCATCTGATGAGTTGTGGGTATTTATCGGCAAAAAATACCATAAGGATGTGGCTGCCGTCGAGTGGCGGGATTGGTAGAAGATTGAATACGCCAAGCATGATGTTAACGTAAGCTAGCGCTTGAAAGATCTGATTGAACGTGAGGAGAGCGTTTTGAGATAGCCCCAAAAATGCTACGTATTTTAAACAGTAGAGCGAAATAAGGGCGAGGATGAAATTAGCCAGAGGTCCTGCGAGCGCTGTTAAAACGGAATAAAATTTTGGATACTTAAAGTTTCGGTTGTCAAAAATAACCGGCTTTGCCCAGCCAATGCGAAAAATGAAGAGAAATAAGAGCCCCATTGGGTCTATGTGCGCGATTGGATTAAGCGTTAAGCGACCGAGCCTTTTGGGCGTTGGGTCGCCCAGAAGTGTGGCTGCTAGCGCATGAAAAAATTCGTGAAAAGATAAGGCGGCTAAAAACGCTGGAAGCATAATAGCGATGCTTGCCAATGCATTAATAAACCATGAATTCATATTTCTATTCCTTGTCTAGCCCCTTCTTGATGAACAGAAGGGATGGTTTTTAGTTTTTTGCCGTTTTCTTAAATGAGCGTGCTCAGAAGGATTTTTTTTAATGCGATACTGACCATTGAAAGCATAGCAAAAAAGACGTCACTAACGCCAGGGGCAAAGAAAATAAAAAGGAAAATGAAAAGTGAATAATCTTCAAGGCACGAAACAACGTGTTGTTTGCTTGGCGGAACGACATATCGTAAAATTCTTCCCCCATCAAATGGCGGAAGCGGTATGAGGTTGAGTACGCCGAATAGAATGGCAATATCGAGTGTTGTGGTTACAATCCCCATGAGGCTGATCAGCGCGTAATTGGGCAATCCGATAAGAAATAGACTTTTGAGTAATAACGTTGCCATGATTGCTAGCAAAAAATTGCCAATGCTGCCCGATAGTGATGTGATGATGCCACCTAGTTTGAATCTTTTAAAATTCCTATCATCCACGGGAACTGGTGTTATCATTCGAGCTCCGAAGGTTATTAGGATGATAAAAAAAATATTGCGTGGAAGTGGGTCGGGAAAAATAATCCCAATCAAAAAATAGCCAAAAAGCACTGTGGTTAAACCAGCTAAGTCAACATGTGTGATTGGGTTTAAAGAGAGAAATCCTTCTTCTTCGGCGGTTGGGTCGCCCATGAGTTTGGCTGTTAGCGCTTGAATAAATCCCCTGAAGGTGAAAATCACCAGGAAAACCGGAAATAAAATTGCAATCTGATTGAGTGTGGCAAGGATTCTTGAGCTTATCATAGCAATCCTTCTTGTTGGTTGCTAAAGGTTTTTATAATAAATCAAAGGTAAAATCACGATTGAGCTTAAGCATATGACATATTCAAAGGCTGTCAAATTAGATGTAAAAACCCCACTTTTTATTCGACATATCTGTTTTTTGGTTTAGAATTTGCAGTAGCTATGCATTCATGGTCAATTTTATAAAAGGAGATGAAGATGAATGAGCAAGGAAAAGGTTTGTTTGCTTGTGGCACTCAATCATCCTGTGGTAGTGTGAATTCTGGCGAAAAATTTGCGTGGTGGCAAAATCTTATTCCCCCTTCCATCTTGACACTTTTTACAACCTTGTTTTATTTGCCTTCTTTGCATTATCCTTTTCAATTCGATGATATTGCTAATATATCAAAAAAGTTTTATATCAGGTTTGATAACCCGCTTTTACGTTGGTGGCGTGGTCCGCGCTGGCTTGGCGATTGGCTTAATCGTGTGAATTTTATGTGGGGTCGTTTTGATCCTTTTTATTATCGTATTGTTAATTTGGCAATTCACATAGCCACCGGGTTACTTGTTTTTTATTTGATACGAGATTTATGTCGTTGCTTGACGAATAAGCCCTTTTTTTCAAACAACGCAACGTTGTTGGGCTTTGTTACAGCGGCACTTTTTCTGTTGCATCCTATTCAAACGCAAACAGTCTCGTATGTTATTCAAGCGCGCGTTGAGGGGTTGGCTAGCTTTTTTGTCGTTTTATTGCTTTTTTGTTTTCTCAAGGCGACGACAGGGCAGCGGCTTTTGGTGAGATTTTTGAGCACGGGTTTGTTGTTTGTTGTTGGTTTGCTAGCTTGGGGAACAAAAGAAATTGTTGTTGTTGCTCCTGCTTTATTGCTTTTGGTTGATTGGTTTTTTCTTGCGCAAGAGCGTTGGGACAATTTTAAAAAACGCATTTGGTTGCATCTTTTGTTTGATGCTTATTTTATTTTCCTGACAATTCATTACATGACGTCTAAGTTTGTTGGTGATGCTGTTACCCTTAAGGCTGTTTCTGGCAACAATCGTGGCAATATTTTGACGGCGCATGCATATGATATTATTACACCCGTCCAGTTCCTTATCTCTGAATTTAAGGTGGTTTTGCATTACTTTTGGATGTTTATTTGGCCGTTCGGGGCAAGTGTAGAATATGATTGGCGATTGGTGCCCAGTTTTTTTTCATTTGAGTGTTTAGCGCCATTGATAATTTTGATATCGGGGTATTGTGTGGCTCTCTATGCCATGTTTAAAAAGACCTATTCTTTCGTTGCTTTTGGGCTTTTATGGTTTTTGGTATGTGTTGCTCCACGTTCAAGTGTGATACCATCACCAGAGCTGGTGTGTGATTACAAGACCTATTTAGCTTCTATCGGGTGGTTGTTTATTTTAGCGACGCTCCTGGTTATTGTGGTTAAAGGGATGGTTGATTTTGCTGTAGCTATTGCACCAGCAATCAATGCGAAAATAACCACGAGAAATGCTTATTTGGCGGCTCTATCTGTTCTTTTCGTGCCGATAGGACTTGCGGCTTTCATGCATAATAAAATTTGGGAATCAAGTGTTACATTTTGGGAACACAATGCGGCAAATGCTCCGATGAAGGCTCGTGTACACAATAATTACGGCGTAGCGCTTAATGAGGCGGGGCGCATCGATGAGTCGATCAAAGCGTATCAGCGAGCAATAGATCTTGATAAGCATTATTCAGATCCATTGAGCAACATTGCTGTTGCCTATTGTTTGAAAAATGATGTTGATAAAGCAATAGATTCATTGAAGGCAGCATTAAACATCTGCCCAAATTATCCAGAGGCTTACAACAACCTTGGAACCTTGTTTATCAAGAAAAAGCAATATGATGAAGCTGAGCGTATGCTTGCTTCTGCTGTTGAGCTGCGCCCTTATTATGGAAAAGCTTATTACAACCTTGGTCGTCTCTATCTAGAGAAGAACCAGCAAGAAACGGCGTGGAATTACTTTAAAAAAGC
>CAZBUZ010000013.1:0-8818 GCA_964495205.1 uncultured Pseudomonadota bacterium
TCAGGTAACTTTTGGTTACCTTCCGTCTTTGTGTATGTCAAAGATAACTCAATTTCTTATTTCCCAATCCCCAATCTCAAAAGGTGCTATAGTTTTACCATAAGAAATTTAAACCGTAAAGCTTTTTCTTTAAGAAAAATGCATTTTTTTTCATTTTTTTTATGACTGCACCTCGCAAATTTCAAAATACCCCCAAATTATACCCAGATTTTAAACTGGAAGCAAGAATAAAATTCAAAAAATCGCCCCCAAAGAATATACCGAGGTGAAAACAACACACAGAGCGAAAACCATTGACTAATTGAAATAATACTCATTAGAATAAGATTAGCATTGTATCGTTTAGCACTATTAAGAAAGGAGATAAAATGAAATCGACCATGATCAAGTTACCCGTCCATAACAAAGAGCAAAAAGGCCCCCGCGAAAAGAAACAAGCGTGGGAAAAGGTCAAAAAACAACAGCTGGATGCAAATGACACACGCGTCAAGCGCCGCCTAAAAAAAGATTTCCCTGAGCGTATGTTAACCATAACGCTGGAAAAGCGTAAAGGACCAAAATTTTAATAAAGGAAACCTTACATGAAAAAACTCATTACTCGTTTTCTGCTTGTTGTATTGGCAACAGCCTTTATTGGCAATACGCACGCAGCAGTAACATTTAATTATCAAGGATCGATCGATGGAATCGTAACCATTACACTACCATCAGGACAATCAATAAAACTCACAAAGGGACAAAGCTACACAACGACATCAGCGATCTCTGAGGATATCATTACCATTAGTGCAGAATCTGGCCCCAAAAAAGACCAAAAAAAAATAGGTGTTATGGATGGAGAAACATACAATATACAACTTTCTATCGTTGGGCCAGACCTGGAAATTCACTGCATGGCTCAATAAATTAAGAAAATAACCAAAGGTTATGATTATGAAAAAAATAATATCCCTTTTACTTATTGGTTTTATGAGCACCTTTGGCAATGCACGGTTACATGCTTGCGAAAAATGCGTTAAGCAATGCAAAAACACCATTAAAGCCTGTGAGGATTTTATAAAGGAATGCCAAACAAATCTAACAGCGGCTCAAAAGCTTCATAAAGAATGCCCCAAGGACAAAGCCATAACCTCACGCTTAATCAAACGTTGCAAAGTAAGCATTGTATTCTGCAACTGGTGCAAAGCATCGTGCGAAAATTATATCACCATCAGAGACAACATTGCCCGCTATGAATGCATTTCGTATTGCAAAAAATGCATCGGCAAAAATCGAAAGCTTATCGATTACTGCAAATACAATGCCCCCAAAATAAAAGCCTGTAAAAACGTCAAAGCATCAGCATCTGGCGCAACACATCTCTCCCTCGTCGAAGCATGTAAAAGTACTATGGAAGAAGGCAAAGCATGCAACGCTTCATGTCAATCAACCATTGAAAGACTTAAGGATTGTAAAGAAAGATAGAAAGGTTTCGTCATGTGCCACAACAACCGCAACCGCATTTTCTACCTATCCCTTTTAATGGTTTTTTTGCCACTTGCAGCACTACACGCAAAACGCATAACCATCTTATCTAAAAGCGCACGAACTGCCGACATTGGCAGTATTAGACTGGATGTAGAAAAAGAAGAAACAATCGAGACCATTTTGCAAAAAATAACCCACCTCCATGGACAAGCACTCAATCCAAACGAATCATTTGTTCTTTTCAAGATTAAAGCAAACTTGGAGCTGGAACCCTTAGAAAAAACAGAAAAGTTGCCAGCAGCCTCTTTATGCTACGATATCGGCTCAGAAAAAGAGTTAGCTTTTAATCTCATATCAAAAACATCAGGAGCAAGAACCCGATTTAATGTTATCACAAAAGTAGGTGAATTTGATTCGGTTGGCATCGTCAAAAAAAAGCTCGACGCCTCAAGATTGTTTTTTAATGCCGAAGAACTCACTGATGATTCGGCACCTTTTCCATTCACAAGAACACAAGAGGCCGACCTGGCTTTTATGACCAGACAGCAAACACCCCCAACTAGCCCACGGGTTATTGATCAAGTTCATAAGCTACAAGAGCAACTCGATACCGTCAAAAAGGAAGTCCAAAATATTCAGGAAAAACTCGCAGCTATCGAGGAAACAGAAGCGAGTTAAGTTCATTATAAAAAAACTCAAAGCCCTACCAGTCGCGACAGGTAGGGCTTTACCATTTTTAGCACATGTTCGACAACATGCTCAGCCTGCGGTATACTCATCAAGATAATCTGACATTCCTTCATAAAAAAAGAGAAAGGAATTCTATGGTGTCTCTCGTCAAAATCTTATGCGTACCAAGCTTAAGCATTTTGATTCTTGCTGGCTGCTCTCAAAGTTCTTATTTCAGTAAAGAAGGCCAATCGCTCGGCACGATAGATCGTACTTGTCCCTGGGGGAAGGGCCATGCAACGAGTGAAGAGCATTTTAACGATCTCACGATCAACGGCGTAGGAAATATTTCCAACACCACGGTCAAAGGACAAGCAACCATCAATGGCGCAGCAACCATCAAACAAGCGGTCTTCAAAAAAGACCTCGTTGTCCGTGGGGCTGCAACAATTAAACAATCATCAATAGCAGAGAGTGTTTCAATTTTCGGGCAGGTCAACCTTGACGAAGTCCACATCGCAGGGAAAACAACTATTTTTGGGATAATCTCTGCATCAAGCAGCATCTTGCAAGATCTCGAAATCAATTGCTCAGAAGCAGCTATGCAGCTTGAAAAATGTTCCCTCGACAACATAACCATAAAAATTAATCCCCAACACCCGCATGACGCGGTAACATTGGAACTTATCGACACCACGATCAAAGGAAACATCTTTTTCAGCAATGAACATGGAAAGATTATTCTCAAGGGAACGGCTCACATCAAAGGACGCGTAACTGGCGGGCAAATAATTAAGTAAGCATCAAGTCGCTAAAAAACCTTGTTCTTCACGCTTATTAACGATATAATCAATCTCAAACCGTCCGATGAGTGTACACATTGGGCACAAAACCCCTTTAACCTTGCGATGCATAATGCTTATCGATGAACTTCGTGAACAATTAAAAAGTATAGAACCTGATCTCACCGCCATCAAAACGTATTGGCTCAATGCCAAGCTTGAACCAATATTCAATGATCTTGACGCGCAAGTCAATGCGGAAGATTTTTGGAAAAACCCTCAGCGCGATCAAATATTGAGCGAACATCGTCGATTGCGTCAACTCGTAGAAGGCTACCACACTATTACACAAAGCTTCCATGAGAACAACGAACTCCTTGACCTTTTTGCTGATAATGAAGGTGAACTTGCCGCCATAAAGCCGGATATTTATGCGCTCTGCAAAAAGGTTGGCAAATTCAAGCTCGAATTATTGCTCAATCAACCAGAAGACAACCAAGACTGCTACCTCAACATTAATTCAGGCGCCGGCGGAACCGAATCACAAGACTGGGCGAGCATGCTGTTACGCATGTACTTGCGCTTTTGCGAACGCGAGGGATTTAAAGTTGATATCTTAGATTACCAGGCAGGCGAAGAAGCAGGTATCAAGTCAGCAACGCTGTATGTTCGCGGCAGCAAAGCTTATGGTTTTTTGAAAACAGAATCAGGAATTCATCGCCTTGTACGCATTTCCCCTTTTGATGCCAATAAACGACGGCATACCTCCTTTGCCGCCGTTAGCGTCACCCCTGATGTTGAAGATGCAAAAATTGAGATTAATGAAGCCGACTTGAAAATTGATACATACCGTGCAGGCGGTGCAGGCGGGCAGCACGTCAACAAAACAGAATCTGCCGTCCGAATCACCCACATTCCAACAGGCATCGTTGTTCAATGTCAAAATGAGCGATCTCAACAGCAAAATCGCCAAGTTGCGATGAAAATGCTTAAGGCAAAGCTCGTAGAAAAGCAAGAGCAAGAAAAACGCGCCAAAGAAGCAGCGGTCGAAAAGAAAAAAATTGAATGGGGATCACAAATTCGCTCCTATGTTCTACACCCCTATAAAATGGTTAAAGATCACCGCACCGACTACGAATCACCACAGCCCGATCTCGTGCTCGACGGAGATATCATGCCCTTTATAGAATGCTACCTGCTGGAAACAGCCAAGGGAGACAACGTTGCCGAAAAATAAATTGCTTTATTTTCTTACCATCATCTTCTCACTCAGCACAGCACCCTTCACACTAGCAATGCAAGAAGGAACCCCATCGCAACAAAGCTTTAAAAGCTCGAAACACAGTGGCCCTTTTTTGCAGGCAGCAAGTAATGAAAGCGAAGGCTATGAACATCATCATTATAATCTAAGCGATGAGCAAATTAACCGCGTCATAAAGCAAGCAATCCAACAAATAAACGATACATTAAAGAATTTGCACACACCCAACAGAGAACAATACATAAACGCCGTTCACGCAACCGGAAAATATATAGTTGATATAATAAAACACCGCGAGCATCTTTATCTCTTTTCAGCATTGTCACTCGCCAGCATTGAAAAAAATCCTTTATATGCAAGCGCTGTATTGACAGAACCAACGAATACTCTCATTAACCAAGGCCTTGAGGCTCCCTATATTGAAAGACAACTACTTCTTGATTGTACTCAACCCAACATGGTCCTCATCAAACAACACTTGCTCAAACTAAGAACGACTTACACGGAAATCCAAAAAGAGCTTAATCAATTTTTAAATCCTCCCGCAACCAGAGTACAAAACATTGTTTTTTGGCTTGCCGTCGCAGCAGACATCTCGTTTGTCTTGTATTTTTTTGAACAACTCATCCACGATGTAATCTACCCTTAAACGTTCTCATAGGTATCTTTTCTTCGGAATCTAAAAGAAGATCACTAAAAATACAAAATACTTGTCACAGCTCCCCGCAACCACCTATGTTAATGCATGTGCGCAAAACCTATAAAAAGAGAAAGGGGATCTGATGATAAAAAAATTTACTTTACTCAGCATATTGTTCGTATTTGTTGCTACCACCACGGGATCTGCCATGGAGACAAGCCCTGCAGCCCTTGAATCCGGCCAACTACCGCTTAAAATTCGCGTTCAGCTCATTTCTTCTGCTTTGAGTAAGTTGCGTCGCGATTATAAAAGAAATCCAGCTCCAACACCAGCCCAACTCAGAGATTTTAATGCACGGGCCACATCAATCAAAAATCAACTCGGCCAACTGCATAGAGATTGTCCTAGTCTTTTTGTCGCCTGTGAACATTGGCTTGAAGCACTTGCAAGCCAAGAATCCCCTAGCCGCGCAGCCATGAACCCGGCAGATTTTACAAAAATGCTTAAGGACCTTGACGCCTTTCAGCCAGTGCTGGGCACTATACTTCAAGACCCAAATCTTTCACCCTGCTGCAAAAAAGCAGCCGTTGCTTTATCACTTCTTGGCGGCATGATTGTAACGTTATCAGGCGTTGCCTACGTCATCGCCTACATCATCAAAGGATAACCATGAAGGCACTGCCGGCTATTTTTATGTTTGCCTGCATCACCATAACAGGACTTGCCGCACCTCATGAAACCGAATACCTTTTATCATGCCAACTGCAACGCCTTGCCTTCGAAATCGAAGCGATCAAACAAGACATACGAGACATATCCCTAAACACCGAAGCAACCTCACAACTCCCAACCGACTACCAAGAGCTATCAGAACGCACAGCATCAATTGTCACCACCATCAAAAGCTTAGAAAAAAAACATCCGGAACTCTTCGTTGCATGCTCGCATCTTATCGATGAATTGGAATTGCAAAGCCACCTTAACTTAACAACTGCCAATGGTGCTGCCATAACACGATTGCCGCATGATGCTATTGATTCGATAAAAGGACTTCTGGCAATGGGCAAACTACTTGAAACATTTCAAGGTAAAATTACACCGCTCAATGATAAATATAAGGAATTAAAAGATAATCAAAATGGCTATCAAAAGGCACTCTTCACAATCAACATTGTTAGCCAAACCCTGCTCACCTTTACCGTCATAGCCTACCTCATCAGCACTATCATCAAGGGCAAAACCGCCTAACCTATTTGGCAAGCAAACAAAGTTGCGTTATAGTAATGCCACTATGAATAACAGCTTTATTTTGGCGTGTAAAACAGCCACAAACCTCATCGGTACAGCAAGTAAAAAGTTCGGGCTAAACACCGCACAACCGAGAATAATTCTCGGCCTATCCGGTGGACCCGACTCTGTATTTCTATTTCATACGCTTGTTGAGCTCCAAGCCAATGGACTATTAACGTTCATAGCCGCACACCTGGATCATGAGTGGCGATCATCATCGGCAGCAGATGCAGATTTTTGTTCAAAACTTTGCCAAGAAAAAAACATCCCCCTGGTCAACGCCAAAGGATCCGAACTTAATCTTACCACCAAGTTTAACGGATCACATGAAGACATTGGCCGCCGCATGCGCCGCCATTTTTTCGAACAGGTCCGCCAAGGCAATAACGCAGATTTCATCGTACTCGCTCATCACCGCCAGGACCAGCAAGAAACTTTTTTCCTACGCCTTTTACGCGGAACAACACTAAGCGGGTTAACGTGCATGAAGACAATCGACGGCCGCTACTTGCGCCCTCTCCTGGAACTCGACAAAGCAGCAATGATCGCCTATCTGACCGCAAACAACTTATCATTCTGCATCGATCCAACCAATGAAGCCGAAACCTACCTACGCAACCGTATCAGGAAGTACATTATCCCTGCATGCAAAGCAAGCGATGCCAGATTTGATCAAAAACTCGATAGCACCATCGCACATCTTCAGGATGAAGATGCATACCTCCAAAAAGTTGCGCAAGAATCTTTTGAACAAATCTTTACAAAAAACGGCCATCTGACCGGCGACCTCACTGCGCTGCGCACGCTTCACCCTGTCCTGCAACGCCGCGTCATCATGATCTGGCTCATCACCCAAGGCGTATCCTTCACACCCAGCGCAGCATTTCTTGATGAACTATGCCGCTTCATCAACACCCCTACCGGCGGATGCCATCAACTTGGAACCTGGTCAATCATCAAAAAGGGAGCACTAGTGTGGATTAAATAATCCTTTTACTAAACCCTGGCCACGAGACTAGGCATTTGGGTAGATTGTAAGTAGACTATTGGGGGAGATAAATTTCATGTTCAAAACAAAATTGTGGCGTAATAAATATTTTCGATTCTTCACTATCTTTTCATTGCTCTTGCATACAATCCTATATTTTTGCTTTTTCAACGTCAGCTTCCAAAAACGCAGCAAGACCATGCTTAAAGAGCTCTGGGATAGCTTATCTCTCAGTCCAGCAGAACACCAAAAACGCATAAAACAACGTGAAGAACTCTTCAAAAAGCTCCAAGAACTTAAACGTGACCGCGAAAAAGACAACGGCCTCCCTGCAAAGCTCACGCCAAAAAAATCTGACTTTGGCTGGGTCTTTTTTGAAGACTCCCCATCAGCAGCAAAAGCAGGCCCAGTGCAAGTCCCAACCACAGAAGAAGGCGACGTCGCCCTAGCACCCGTACCACACGCCACCGAACTGGTTCCTGAAAAGCCGAAACAACCTGCGGCAATATCCACAACTATTGAACCATCAAAAACATCCCCGGCGCTAGCATCCCCACAAGCAATATCACAACAGCCCTCAGAACAACGCCCAGCACCAGAACAGCAACAAACTCAACCCAAGGTCGAACAGCAACAAGTCGTTGCAACACCTCAACAAAAACCAACGCAAACGGAATCTATGAGCTCGCCGCCACCAGCCAAAATCATTAAAAAAATAGCACAAGCAACCAAGCCGAAATCATCTGGAAAAAGAACCATAGCAGCACCAAAAAAAATCAAAAAACGTTCACCAAAAACCGAAAAGCAACTCAAAAAAGAACTCAAAGCACGCAGCGCAGGACTTATCATCGAATCACTTATGGATGAGCTCAGTCATGACGCAGGAGATGAAGAGACACAAACACCCATCACCCCATTTGAAGATCAAGCAGACTTACAAGCTTACGAAGAACCAGCAGCGCCATCAGCAGATATTCAGGCGCGCATCGATCGCATCGCACGCCGACAAGAACAATTGGAACAATTTGCCCCAACGCCAACCAAGCCAGGGCAAGAAGTTGTGCCTGAGACACTCCCCGGAGGTAAGGGATCTGGAGAAGGGAAAGTTGCAACAGCCAAGGTCCGTGGCGCCCGAGCTATGGATAAAAAAGGTGGCCGCGGCATCATCGCCCTCACCAAGGGCTTTGTTGAAAATCTTAAGGACGAAGGAGAAGACCTCATTGAACGAGATGGTGATCCAAACAAGCGTCCATCATTTGAAGAAATGAAATACATCTCATACGAATCAAACATCAACTGGTGTTTGCAGGCCGCATGGAAACAAAACTTTGCCTACAATCCAGCCGTACGCATACGAGAAGGCAAAGCTGTTATTGAGTTTACCCTCAATGCAAAAGGCTATGTCACCAACTCAGAATTACTCCAATCAACAGGTTATAAAGAATTGGATAACATCATTATGAAAAACCTCAAATTCGCCAGCCCCTTCCCACCGCTGCCAAAACACTTTGGCGTTAAAACCTATACAACCGGCCGAATCATCCATGTATTTTGCAATAGATTTGGAACATAGTACGTTTATTTATGCAGCAACGGTATTTACAATATGCGTCCGGGCTCTTGCTGCTCGCTTAGCCTCAATAACATCACGTATCACTTGTCTTATTTGTTCAATACTGGAATGCATATTGTACTGAGTTAAACCACTCAACTCTTGCACC
>CAZBUZ010000013.1:8828-18062 GCA_964495205.1 uncultured Pseudomonadota bacterium
GTTCCACAATACCCATGGTTTACTGCATCAAAAACATCGAAGGATGAATATTCTGGGTTAGAAACAAGTGGCATGTAAATTATCACGGGCACCGAAGAGTCATTTGATCTAAAAATACTGAAGGGCTTTTTATGTGCGTCTTTCATATCAACAGCAGGGAATGGAATATGATACTTCTTCATATACTCAACAACCTTATCAAGCTCACCAGCCCCCTTGTCCAAACCTGCTGAAGCATCACCGATAATAATCAGATCAACTTTACGTTCAGTTCTTACTAAAGGAGGCACCGGTAGATTAAAGCCTAGACCAGCGTCAACTAATTTAAGATTTTTCCTAGCCCTCAGTGGCATGTTACTCATTTTATATGTTGGATTGCGCACAATCGCCGGCCAAGCACGAAATTTTCCCGGAGGCGCATCTTGCAATGATTCATGCAAAATACTTCTGATGAATGGGCTAGATATCTCATTCTGCTTTTCTTCAATTATTTCTCTTAGACTTGCGCAATATGCTGAACCAAAAATTCCCAACAAATAGCCGATAGGTAATCCACCGATTGTTGTGCCCGCTCTAAGTTTTCCATGCTTAAAAATCCCTCCAAACGCCCAAGAAGGGACGTATCCATTAAGAAATGATCCGCCAATTGCATACGGCGTTACCTCCAGCCATTTATAGTCACTCCAAGAACTAGCCTCAACAGCCGTTCCAATTGGCAACGGACAGCGCCCACCATCAACGCGCGATTCAAAATCAGAAATCAAAATGCTCTGCCGTTTCGCACTCGGCAAGTCAAAAAATAATTTATTTGCAAGCATAGCACCATAAAAATCAACGCTTGATACATATTGCTCACAGAATAATTTTGGCAGCAAGGCAAACTTGACTATGTTTTCAATATCTTGTTGAGAAATTGGAAAAGGAAACGAAACGTCCGTAATTTTTATAATTCTCTCTCTAAATTGCTCAAGAGGAGGAGTTCCTAAATAAACCCATGGAAAAAGAAACCAGGTTGATCCTGAAAGGGCTGATATGTATAACGCACAATCAAGCAACCCAGCATCTTGAGCACCCATAAGCCAACCCAAAGTAGCAATCATAGCCCTAAAACCTCCGCCGCTAAAACAAAAGGCTATACGAGGAATGTCATCATTTACCTGCAACCCACCAGACTCAGGACCAAGTAATTTTTCAAGCGTAGGCCTTACAACTGTTAATCGCTTTTCAATAAATGTACGTTCCTTTTCGCATAAACCATCGCCAACCAAAACAGATGCCGAAGCTTTTGCATAAGAGCTTTTCGCCACAAATGTTCGAATACGATCGAATGCCGTATTTTTAAGAAAGCTTGCAAATTTTCTTGCCGGATGGGTCTGGTACATTAATGAAGTAAGCACCTTGATAACACCACCCGCTGATTCAACAACATAAAAAGAAAACAAGGACAACGCAGTATCGACATCTCCAACGGCAACTTTTGGCAACCGAGTCCATTCAAATGAAGTAAGCGCATCGGGAAGTTGTTGTAATGAAACCACTAAATAGCGATCATAAAAAAAAGGCCAAGGAAATTTTTTACGAAGTTTTTTATCTGGCCGCGAAAGCTTCTTTTTTGAATTCTCATCTAAAGACACTTGACCAGAAGCAGCATGCGCAACCACATCAGAACCCGCTTCATGATGATAGTAAAAACGCATATTCAGATTAAGGTCGGTTTTATTATGTATTGTTATATCAACAATATCAGCGAATAACCCAGGCATGGTGTTTGTTAAAAAAAATAAAACACCAAGCAACCAACCGTTACAATAGCATTTCACAACCATCCCCACACCTCTTAATGACAATGGCCCAGGACATTATCCCGGGCCATTGATCTCGATCTTATTTGACAAGCTTTTTCTTAACTGCATCAACTACATTATCGACAAGCGGCCCCATGTCACGTGAATCCATTGTTACGTTTACATCAAAATCTTGCCCTAATGCATTTATTTTCAGGATCATTGCACCAGTACCTCGCGACATATCAGCAAGGTTCCCTTTAACAAGAGCCTGCTTAACCTCAAACGACGTTGCTATATTTTCCAACAATTGCTTATTGGCACCCAGAGCTTGCACGGCCGTTTGCAATGACTGCTTGGTTGCAACAAGAGCGGCACGCTCAGCTTCAAGACCTGCTCGCTGAGCAACCAATGGCCCAATATCAAAAGGGATACGATCAACAATGCGTCGTACGTCTGGGACAGGAATCCTTTCTGTATGACACTTTTTCCATCTTCCAACACCAACACACACCGTTTTTTCTTTCCAACGCGTAAAGTTTTCCATTCTCACTTTTTCGGTAAACTTACCTTTTGCAGCTTCAATTTCACGGTTTTTATCCGCGATTCTCCGATCAATGTCAGCAAGCTTTTGTTCAATTTCCTTAAGTTTAACCGCATCAGCAGCCATGGCCGAAACATCCAAACGCTTAATGATTTGTTCTTTGATAAAGTTTTTAAAATCACTTTCTAGATACCCTGTTGTTTGCATAGTTGCCGTCGATCCCTCAAGCTTCACATTAAATGTTTTTGCCAATTTGGTTTGAATAGTAAAGGCACCTCCTTGAGGATTAAACAAAATATCAACAATCGCCTTTGAATCGTTAAAAGTTGCAAGCCCAGAAACAAGTATTAATTGTTTTTCTGGCGTCAGCTGAATATCAATAGTAGGACCATCATCAGCGGTTCCTTCTTTCTGATCAAAACCAGCCCCGGTAACATTCAATGGACCAAGCGTAAATTGAGACATCGAACCTTGCCCAATGATGCCAACAGATGGATCAACATTAATGTTTACCATGGCAAACTTATCAAGAACAGATAATTTTCCTTTAACCGTCACTCCTTGTTCAAACCGTATTTCACCAATCTTACCGCCCTTTGGTGCAATTGTTATATCAACATCTTCAATCTTTAGCTGAGGAACTTGTTCAATCGGAATACTAATGATGTTCGCAGCATTAACAAGGCTCACCAAGTCATGTAAATCAAGTTTATTAACGCGGCCTGCCAAAATTGAATCAGCAGCACCAGCTCCGCCAACAATTTTTGTTGCCATCATTGCTTTAACCGTACCAAGCTGTAAGCCCCCGGTTATACCATAAACTGTTGGGACTCCTGTATTTGAAAATATCGAATAATCAATCCCCATCTCAAAAGCACAATCAGAAATAGCAAGGCCTTTTACACCTAGTGGATCTTTCCATTCGCCCTGCATAGTACCAGCACCAGATGCCTTATCAGGATCAACTTTTATTCTACCCGTAAACAACAATGGCTTGTCTTGCGGAGTTGGTTTTACGGCAATAGAAGCCAACATCGAAATCGATGGACCAGCGCCCGCCAACTCAATAGCAACATTCTTACAGGTAATTTGAGGTCCCATTTCTATATCCATCGGAACCAATATCTTCAAAAGCAAATCATTCAATGATGCACCAATCATACCAATCAACGTAAGCTTCGGCGCAGGCAACCCCTTTGTTAGCACTCGAACATTGGCAAATAAATCACCACTCAAGGCAACACTTGCCGTCATCGCCAAGCCTTTTGGCATCATTTGACCTGTTGTTTCATCTTGATAAGGCGCCGAAGATATTACTAAACTTAGATCGGTCAACAGAATACTTTGAATCGGCGTACCTTGTGCAGCTGGAACAACATCAGTTATCTGCGGCTCTTTGACCGGCTTAACAATTAATGAAAAACCTTTGATGGTTTTGAGCATTTTTGCCCGGGCTTCTAATCCCAATATTTTTGTGTCACCTGTTAAATACATGTTCATGGCGCTATCAAAACCAAGGCCTAAACGCTTGATTTCAATATCGCGCACTTCTTTAATTTTTTCCAAACCAGGAAATTGTTCAAAAGGTTTTAACGGCTTAGGCATAGCAAGAAGACCTTCAAAAACAAACCCAAGCCCCTTTGGCGTCTTCACCACATCGAGGGTCACCAAAAGCTTCTGCCGCAATAACGGCTTTACATCTAGCCCTGGGAGCGCCGGCAAGAAGCGTGCAACATCTTCCGCATTAATAATTCCATCACCTTTTATTGATAATTTATAAGCACTCTTCGTTTTCTCTTTTTCTTCTTCTTGAGCTGCTTCTTTTTGCGCTTCTTCTTCTACCGCAACAACACGACGAGTTAAAACAAGCGTACAATTCTCAACGCTCACTTTATCACCATAGCCTAACGGTTTATCGAGCCGCCCTGTAAATGAAGAAAACCCTTTTTCTTTGCCCGTTATTTTGAACTGTGATGTGAGCGTTGTTGCAATCTCACCGACAACAGGAAGTGACAACCTTACCGCACCTAACAGCTGCATCGAAACCTTTTTGCCTATATCATCGATCGTTTCAACTTCTTCCTTTTTTTTCGCGAGCGTCGGCTTATAAAGTTTTTCAGCAGGTGGTTGCTCAGCATATTGCAATACAATGGTAGGGTCTTTAACTGAAAGTAAAGACGGAATAATCGCCAGGTCTTGAGGAATTTTTGCTTTAAGTGTTATCGGCGCTTTGGCAACACCAGCAATAAGTGAAAATGCTACATTATCAACTTTAACAGGCAAACTTGATAGTAACCCACCAAAATTAACCATGCCTTCCATGCTGACACCGCCTTGGGTAACGCGATCAGCCGCTTGTTGTCCCACTCCCTCTTTTCGTAATCGAACTTGATTAAGCGTAATCTTACTAAATGGGGTCGCAGCCAATGGTGCGATAACATAGGATAGCGGCAAGCGTTCTAGAGAAGCCTCTGCCACCGTTCCGACCTCTGGATCTTTTAGAAAGATAAAATCTATTTTGATCTCTGGATGTTCTTTAAGGACAGCTTGCGCATTAACGGTCAGTGTTTCTGATTGCTTATCTTTTTCAAGATACAAAGCATCGATAACAAAGGTCGCCCACGGAGATATAGGAATCCAAATAGGATTTGGCAAAACACACTTGATTCGCAAGAGACCATCTTCAGAAAAACTTTCAACCGTTGGCTGTAAAATTTCTCTATTTAAAAAATATATAGAAGCTTTAAAGCTAAAATCTTTTGTTATTTCATCCAAAGTAAATTCAGTTTTTTTAATCGTAACTGGCCCCCACTCAACCGTTGCTTTTTCAGGCCTTCCACGCAAAAGCGTTTTTCCCGTCGCCTTATCTAACACCGATTCAAAAATTAACCGCCCAAAACCAGGAATGCTTAACGCTCCAGAATCTATCACAATGGTTTTGTTCAACTTGGGAATAAAAATGGTTTTTTTGATCCCGATATCTTTTCTTATTGTTACTTCTTCACCTTCTTCAGGTACTACAGCAGCCGCTCCATCTTCTTCCTCATAAAATTCGCCATCTCCTGATAATCCCTCAGGGCCAAAATCCGCCTCAAGTTCCTGGATTATTGCCTCATCACCATCGGCAGCATCAAAGAGAGCGCTTCTAAGAACTTCCTCAGCATATTCCTCGTCAGGAGCATAGTCGGCACCCTCAAGATCGGTCTTCTGATCTTTTGCTATTGTTATTTTTTCTTGGGGTGTTTTTGGTTTCATGGCAATAGCAGCAGCATTACCATGTCCCGCTCCCAGAAACACCAAGACTACAAAAAAACATAAAAGACGGATCATATCAAACCCTCTTCATAAGACGATAAAAATGAATATTATTTCCCAAAACTAATTTTAGGCTAGTAAACAATAAGGAGGAAACTCAACAACTTACTTATCTTGAACCTTTTGCAGCATACAATCCAACAGACAAATTTCATTATCACAACTTGCATAAGCCCTGGGTTACAAAGAAAAAAATGAGCAAATTAGCACACACCCTTCACACCACGAGCAACCACCTGGTATGCTAAAATTAAAGGGAATTATGATTTCGGGGGGAAAAGGAAAAGGGGAGACATGTGGAACAAAAAGATCTCTATTATTATGCTGTTTTTAGGATTAACAAGTCAGCTTAATGCCATAAACAATGCAATAACCCTTCCTTCGCAACTCTCCCTCAGCACCACAGCAACCTGGAAAGACTTCACGCTGAGCCCAACGCACAATCAATTTCGCTCGAAACGATTAGTTTGGACAGGAATGATTACCCTAAAAAGCACACAGCCCATCAACCTACAAGAACTCCACCTCCAGTGGCGCGGCGAAAAGATAGCACGCTTGCAAGCGTCACTTTATCAAAAAAAAGAAACTGATAATCTTCTTATTCCCATACAAGAAAACTTGGTCTGTGATGGCTTATGGAATGCCCGTAAGCAAATGCTCACCTTTCACCTTGATAAAAAAATAGTCGCCGTGAATAAATATTATTTATTTCTCAACTTTGCAGAAAATGACGCGTACAAGGTAAAACACGGCGCATTCATTATCCCCGAAAAAAAATCATTAAAGCTATCGTTCCTACAGTAATACCTCTCAAAACGCATCTCCTTATTGCGTTAACATGCCAACTTGTTATGCTACAAAATGAATGTTTCGCTTAAAATAAAAAGGAGTAGCGTGCCAGAGGTTGTTATCATTGGTGCGGGGCTTACAGGACTTTCCGCCGCATATCATCTTGAGCAAAATAATTTTTTTGATTTTGAAATTTATGAAAAAGAATCACGTCCCGGTGGGCTCATGCGCTCAGAACAACAGGATGATTTTATCTTTGATTACACCGGACACTATCTGCACGTAAGCGATCCTCTTTTTTATAACTTTCTCGCGACAACTGCTGGCATTGATCTTTTTGACAAAATTGAAAGACAGTCGGCCATTTACACACACGACACCTTTATTGCCTACCCTTTCCAAATGAATCTCTTTGGATTACCGACCAGCATTATTTACGATTGTTTACATGGGTACATCCAGCGATCAAAGTCACGAAAAAAAATACACACTTTTTATGACTGGGTACTCAAGTATTTTGGCAGAGGACTGGGGAAACATTTCTTTTTTCCCTACAATGAAAAACTACTGGCTTACCCAATCAAAAAAATTCACCACGCTTGGACAGGCCGCTTTGTGCCAACAACATCGCTCAGCGCCATGCTTAAAGGAGCACTTGAAAAAAATCCCCATGGCACCATCGGCTATAACAGTTCTTTTTTATACCCAAAACACGGCGGAATCGAATCGTTTATAAAAAAACTTGTTGCAAAAATTTCACAACCGATCCGCACTGATCATACGCTCGTTGCAATTGATCAAACAAAAAAAATCATCACCTTTGCCAACGGACACACCACAACCTATAAAACATTGATCACAACGGCACCTCTCGACACTACGCTCACGGCCCTGCGAACCTCACCACGGTCAACGCTCAAAAAAGCGATTGACCACCTATGGTGTAATACCGTCATTAATTTTAATCTTGGTTTCTCAGCTGCCGATATTGGACCTTATCATTGGCTCTACTTTCCAGAATCTATCTATCCTTTTTATCGGATAGGCTTTTGGAACAATATTAGCTCCTCACTCGTCAAACCCCAGCACTCAGGAATCTATGGAGAGCTATCATATCAACCACGCCAACAAACACGAATCTCAATGCAAAAAACAGTTGATCGCTCTATCACAAAAACGCTTGAATTTTTAGGACTAACACAAAATAACATCTCCGCCGCATTAACACTCAACCTTAACCATGGCTACGTCACCTATGATGCATGGCGAGAAAAAAACATAAAAGGCTTACTCAAAGCCCTCCAGGATATACACGTCCTCTCAACAGGAAGATTTGGCGCATGGAAATACTCAAGCATGCAAGAAGCCTTTAGTGATGGTAAAGAGGCAGCAGAAAAAATCTTAGAAAAACATCATCACATAAACAAATCGCTCATTTACCCTGCTCGACATTCACTAAATTTTGAGCATAATCATAAAAAAGATAGACCCCAAGAACATACATAAAAAATAAAGGAGCAGCTCGCGAAGGAAACCAAAAGGAGATGTAGGAAATGATAAGTGAAGACATAAAATCTTTTTATCATGGGAAAAAAGTTTTAGTAACCGGGGGTGCAGGTTTTATTGGTTCTCATCTAACAGAACGGTTGGTTAATTACGGTGCCCATGTCACCATCCTTGATAATTTTTCTACCGGAACATTAAAAAATTTGGTGCGCGTTATCGACAAAATAACAATTCTTTATGCCGACATTAGCAATGCATTTAGCGCAGCCAAAGCATCTAATAATAAAGATATTGTTTTTCATTTAGCTGCATTCGTATCCGTCGCACAATCCATTAAAAACCCGGAACTGTGTCATAAAATAAATGTCACCGGCACCCAAAATGTTTTAGAAGGATGTCACCTTAACGGTCAGGTTCCTCTTGTGTATTCATCATCTTCTGCGGTTTATGGCAACCAAGACGAACCATGCAGTGAAGAATCTCCAACCAATCCCCAATCGCCCTATGCTAGTAGTAAACTCATAGGAGAACAGCTCTGTAAAAAATATGCTCAAGAACATGACATGAGTACCGCATGTTTGCGCTATTTTAATGTATATGGCGAACGGCAAAACCCCAACGGAGAATACGCAGCGGTTGTTGCTAAATTCAAATATGCACTCGCCAACAACCTTCCACTCGTTATTTTCGGCAATGGAATGCAAACAAGAGATTTTATTCACGTATCCGAAATCGTGGATGCTAATCTTTCTATTGGCGCTCAAACAGCCCTCCAAGGAGATGTATTTAACGTTGGCACAGGCAGAAGCATAAGTTTACTTGAACTTATCGAAAGCCTTGAGATGGAACTTCAAACCAAAGCAACCGATATCAACTATCAACCCGCCCGAACAGGTGATATTCTCCATTCTCACGCCAATTGCGAAAAAATCAAAAAATTTATGTAACTGCAAATCGCTTCTCTATTTAAGATTGGCATCACAGTGTTTTCATGATAAGATAACATCGTCTTTTGATCGTTTTATTCTACGTGCCGAAGTGGCGGAATTGGCAGACGCGCTAGGTTCAGGGTCTAGTCCCGGCAACGGGGTAGGGGTTCGACTCCCCTCTTCGGCACCATACATCCTCCAATCGCCCGCCGGAAAAGCGCCCACAGATGGCATCCCCCCAATTTTATCACCTATCGCAACCTACAAGAAATAACACACCCGAAAGCTCCACCTGGAAGGCAAAAACTCAAATATCGCCCCCCTACACCGACATCAATATTGACAAATTGTATATTTTTGATATCTT
>CAZBUZ010000013.1:18072-19433 GCA_964495205.1 uncultured Pseudomonadota bacterium
AGGGTCTAGTCCCGGCAACGGGGTAGGGGTTCGACTCCCCTCTTCGGCACCATATCTCCTCACATCACCCACAGAAACCATAAAAACAGACAATGCGCAATCCAATTCTAGCGCCTATCGTAGCTTACAAGAAACAATACACCCGAAAGCTCCACCTGGAAGGCGAAAACTCAAATATCGCCCCCCTACACCGACATCAATATTGACAAGTTGTCTATTTTTGATATCTTTAAAAAAAATAACGTTAATTTTAATGGAGGTCATAACTATGGTTTTGGTTAATCGTTTATTATTACTTTCTGGTCTGTTGTTTAGTTGTTTGATAACTGACGTAAGCGCCACAAAAAGAAAGCTCAGCGAGATCGATTCTCCATCCTCTTCTGTATATTCTAGCGATGAAAAATCTCCAGAGAAAAAAAGGAAGATTGATGGTACGCAGGATTCTGAGCAAGAGCAGAACCCAGGGGCATCTTCGTCGTCAACGCCCGCAAACAGTGAACCCACAGCTGATTCAGTTACCCAACTTTGTGTTATATGCCAAGAAGATATGAGCCAAGATCAAGAAACACTTACATTTAGCGATTGCACTCATGAACATCACTTTAAATGTTTAAGCGGTTTAATCATCAGAGGAGATCAGCGATGCCCGCATTGTCGGACTGAAATAAGCCCTGCTGACATACAAGCAATAGATGAATGGCATGAAAACCACCCTGAAGATGAACATGAAAACTTACCCCCTGTTGAGGATAATTCTTTCGAGCAGGCTACTAACAATAGGCAGGATGACAACAGACCAGCTCGAAGGAATACCTTTCTTACTGAGCGCGATGAAATTTTATCGTTCATGCACAATGCTCATGGTGAATACCTTAGTTCTAACCTCGATGCCCCTAGCAATCTTAAAAATGCGTTGGATGAATTTGTACGTGGTGCAGCAAGTGACGGACTTGCATTCGACACATCGGCTATTTGCACCATTATACTTGGCATGGGACAAGACGCCTTAAATAAGTCATACCTATGGCCAGGCTACGGTTTCCACACGTTAACGCCATTGCATTATGTAATCCGTAATGCTTACGAGGGACGTACAAATCCATTGTCTGATCGAGATAAAAATATTGATGCTGCGCTGGAAAGCTTAGTACATTCTTTTTTAGCCGCCGGGGCAGATCCTTCAATCCCTATGGTGTTTTTTACCGACGGCTCGCCATTTCCAGATGAGCATATTTTGTCGACTTTGTTTTTTTGCCGTAGCAATGATTTACGAGTCCCCAGCATTAATATCGTGAAAAAAATAGTCAGTCATTTACCCCAAGGAACAATTAACACTGTTAAAGATAAATGGGGGGATAGCT
>CAZBUZ010000014.1:0-17831 GCA_964495205.1 uncultured Pseudomonadota bacterium
CAAATTATTACGCTCGGCCAGCACTGCCGGTCTTTTATCGTGGACTTAATGGGTTCGGTCAAGCTAATCGTTTAGCAACACAAAACGTTGAACAACAACTAAAACAATGGGCGGTCTCTCCGTTCTCCGTTAATAGTGACTCCTATATAGAGCGGATTCGCAAACAGTATGGGTATGCGGATAATGGCGCCTATGAAACCATGGGAACTATTGGTGGTATTGTTGGTGCTGGTGTTGGTGCATTATTAGGATCTGGATTTATTCAGTCTCCTTTCAAAGTTGGATTCCTTCGTAGTCCCATAAAAAAATTCAATATCTTTAAGGCTGACGCTTGGCAGAATCCGTTTGTTAAACCTGAATGGCAAAATCCTTTTAATAAGAATTTTGATATAACGACGTCACCAAAGCGTACAGCAAGACATAACGTACTGTTCTCTGGTGCTAGCAAAGAAACATTAGAGGCTATAAAAAATAATCCAGATTTAGTAAAAGCATATAATGAAGCCGTAGATGCCGCTAATAAAGCAAAGAAGGCAAATAATACAGCCAAACGAGCCGTAAAGAAAATATCTAAAAGCATTCGCGATCAAGCCGAACAATCTGGAATGTTAATTAAAAAGGCGGAAGATGCTGTTACTACCGCCACAAAAAACCTCGATGAAGCTAAAGCAAGTCTTGAAGCAGTTTTAAAAGCCAATCCTTCCAAACGTACTAAAGCATATCGGATTGCCAAACAAAACTTAGATGCTGCAACAGAAGCTGCCACGAAAGCTTCGGCAAGCTTAGATGCTATCAAAGCTACGGCCAAAAGCGAGGATATTTTAGATGCTGCAGAAACAGCGGCCAAAGCCATACGAACTGCAGATGCTGTTAAAGACGCCACCAATGCGGTTGAAGCGGCCACTGACGCCTTAAAGGTTGCAAACATCACAACCGACGCCACGAGAGCCGGCACCAAAATAGTTGGCAAAGCCGCCGGTCTTCTCCCTTGGGTTGGCCTTGCGGCTGATACAGCAAGCCTTGCGTTCTCGGCTGCAGGTCTCAAACAAAGTATCGAGGCGGGTGATACTTTTAATACTGTCTTTAATTCAATAGCCCTCGCTGCTGATACATTGGCTATTGTTGGAGACATTTTAGAATTTACTCCGTTAGCTCCAGCCGGCACTATCCTATCCATAATCGCCGGTGTCGTTTCCATTGGCGTCTCGGCACTCCAAGGATGGTTGGCAGGAGAAACTGTTGGACATTCATTAACTCCCGAAGGCGCAAAAGCACAACGTATGTTTGCTGAGAACTTATATGCTGGGATAATACAGCGACCCATTTCTTCTGTTGTCACTTCATTAACTGTTTTCGGACTGCCGGCCGTTCTTGGTGCCTTTTCGCGTATCGAATCAAAAAATATATTCGGAAGAGTACTTTCAGGCATGGGTACATTCCTTACTTCGAATGCCCTGGGAGTACAGGCTAGAGCCGCGCTCTCAATGGGTGCCGTACAACTAGTATCTGGACTGACCGAAAAGCTTGATCAGAAACTACCGTGGGCGCCTGAGAATCCAGAAGATGTTAGTTTTGTTTCGGCTATTTCTTTGTATGGGGACATTAACGACAACTTGTTTGGTGCCACGCGAAACAAAGCAATTTTGTTGGGTCTGGCCAAAAATGATCCCAACGCTATGATTGAAGGCATTGCTCGCTCGTGGGGCAAGAGCGATAAGATGTATCACTCCATAACCTTTGATGATGTACGTCAAGCGGCCGGAATTGAAGGTCCACCGATCGTCAATTCATTTATTTCAATTCTTGGTGAAATCTTAATTGACCCACAAAACTTCACCGAAGCTGTTACGCACATTAGTCAAGAAAGATTCGTAGCTGATTTTGTTGATGCCGGATACCAAGTAATTAAAACAGCCGGTGTTGCCGCGATGACTTCAAAAGATCCAAACGTAACCAAGCTAGGAACACTGCTTGGGGATAAACAAGGGCTATTTTATGGTGTAAGCTCACAAGAAGCAAAACGAATATTATCCAGGCTTGTACGTCAAGTATTAGCAGATCCCCACAAGGATGCTTTGAAAGATGAATTTAATAAAATTGTCATTTCACTAGGTAAAGCCTCTAGATTACAATTAGAAGGAAATGAAGTATTCGTATACGCCAACAAAATACTAGATCAATATGATGCATTACACACTCTTATCTCCGAAGGAATGGAAGGAAAATTCGGATCATGGATTGGTGTTACCGAACCCATTAAACAAACAGTCGCTAAGAATATCGAACAATATAAGAAAATTCTTGAGGACATTAAAGAAGGAAAGAAAAAATTAAGTGAAGATGAAACCAAGCTCAAAGAAGAAATGGCTGGTGCTATTTTAATCTTAAAAAGAACATATGGTGGTAAACTAGATGATACCGCGATATTAAAAAAAGTTGTTGATGAATTAAACGTAGTCGTCAAACCAGAGCAACTAAAACGACTCTACGATACTTTCACTGATTTAAAAATCCATGATGAGCTGGTAAATATGGCGTCCAGCGCAATCGGATTTATTGCCAATCCAACGCTAACCGTTGTAAAGTCAGTGTCTGGAATTATACGGAAATTCAATGAATGGTCCCGGTTACGCAATGTTGACAGAAAAAAAGCCGAACGGACAATTAAAGAACTTGCAGACTACCAAAAAGAAAAACACAAACTTGTATCTTCGAAAGATTTAAAAGAAGCCCAAGCCCGCGGTAAAAATCATCTCGGTTATGAAACTGTAGACAGTATTCTTAAAGATGCAGAGAAAGAACCGGAAGTTGTTAATGGCAGAAGTACCCAAGCGTTAGATAAAGAAACACAAGACATCATCAACCGAAATAAAGAGGTTTACGACGAACAACAACAAGCTATTGCTGCAGCCAAAAAAGCTGCTGAAGACAACAAGAACCTTTTAGAGGGTGACCAGACACTAACATCTTTAACTTATGATGTTGCGTTTGAAGGTAATTCTACGATAACCGTCTCTAACGAAGCATTGGAGAACAAAGATTCGGACATCCGAAAAGTCATTGACGACTTCGAAAAAGGTCTTACCGAAAAAGAGATTCAAGAAAAACTTGAACGCGATCTGCGTAGTCCCCACGATGCCCTTGTTCAGGCGGCCAAGAAGTATCGACAAACCAAAGATGCGATCCTTGCTTGGAAGTATCATACAAGTTATTTTGATACGCTTAAGGAAGTACAGAAATACCTGGAAACCGGTATTGCTGGATTAGACGTGGTTACGATAGAAGAAAATGAACAGCTCATGTCGGTCCTCGTTTCCATGGGAATCATTAAACACTTCTATAATGCTAACCAAAAGATAACAGCTACCCAATATTATGAAAGAACATATAAATGGTATGATGAACAACAAAAAGCAGCCACTGTTCGTCTAGAAGAATTAGAAAAAGAAAAAGCTAAAGAGATTGAACTTCGTGATAAGGCAACCACTAAAAAAGATAAGCTTGCTCATAATGCCGAGGTTCTTAAGATAGACAACTTGATCAACCCTATTAAACAAGCATTAAAGCAGTACGATGAAAATTTAAAAATATACGCAGAAAAGTTGAAGGAAGCCAAAGATCAAGACAACCTTGATAACAAGCCCATTGAACCATTACAAGGTAAGGCCAAGGAAGCAGCAATACGTCGGCAACAAAAGAACTTAACTAACATTGCGCAATATCAAAAGCAACAAGTCTCGCTAGATAAAAAAAGTTCTGAATATCGCAAGCTACAAAAAAAGATCGATGATGCCTTAGCATCCAACGAAGAAATCAAAGAACAATTAAACCCAACCAAAAAACGAAAACCTCCCAAATACTTTACCGAAGATGGTCGCTACACTTGGAACGTTATCAACGATGATGATAAACTTACTAACGTGCAAAAACACCTTTTAAAGATTGGTATGTCTTTTGTTGTTGTTACCAAAGATGGTAACGAACTCAAAACCAAAACGATTGACTCACCCGTAGAGTTAAGAAAGTATATTCGTGCCGGGGCAAATGTTCAAATTGCTTACACACGAACCGCAGCCAACATCCTTAACGGAATTATTTTCTCTACGCTAAAATCTTCTCCACTAAGTTTAATCTTGCGCGGAGCCTTACGGCAGTCTCCGTCGTTCAATAAAGATACGTGGGATAAAGCATCTCGCGGCGAAAAATTTAGAATGATCCGTGAACACTTGAATACGCTGGAACTCAGTTTAATCGAAATTAAAGAAGTCCTTGACGGTGGTTTATTGAAAATATATCAAGAACTTGAAGAGTTCTTTAAACTACCCGCAGATAAACAAAGCAATAAACATGTCAAGCTCCTCAGTATCAATGAAGTTAGCGAAGAAACCTTACGGAATGCGGCGCTTACTACGCTATATAATAATGACCAAGCGTACGCTCCCGAGTTCATTAAGTTTGCTTTAAAGCAATTTCAAAATGCCGAAGACGCTATTAGCATATTGCTTAAAGGAAAACATAAAGACGATCCTGAATTTTTTGAAGTACTTCAAGGACTGATTCAACGGACCAACTCCAAGCTCCTGAGGCTTCCGGCGTTTTCCTACTTTAGTTCAGTCTATATGCCAAGCCCAGAAACCAGGAAATCAAAACTAAGTTTCTTTTTAAACCCGGCCGCAACACAGGAGATATTCCCAATACAGCTTAATAAAAAGCAATTTGCAATTCTCAAAACTAAAGACAAAGAAATCGAAGCCGCCAAAACAGCGGCCGAAGCCGTAAACATAATTATGGAATCCCCCGAGATGAAACACCTGGCTAAAGTTGTTGAAAACCAATATGAGTATATTATTCATGAAGCGACGCCCGACTACTATAAAGGTGACTTGGAGTTGCAACAAGAAATATTTGATGCCAAAGAGCAACGAGCCAAAGACAAGGCAACGAATAAAGACAATGTTGCCTCGATTGAACAACGCGTCTCCGATGAAGGCACGAAGCGCATCAATCTTTTCAATGATATCGATATCGATAACATTGATACCATCTCCGGATTAGATCTTTTTAACTCGGACCTATTCTTTGAACTTCCCTGGGTCAAGGAAATTGTAACCAGATACGGAAGCATAAAGGATAGAGATGACTTAAAGAAACGCATCAAAGACGACTTCCTTGTTCATGTCCTTAAAGGAAAGCTGCAGTATCTGAACATCAGGAAACTACCGTTTTCCTTACGGCCGACAGGGTTCTTTAATCATGATGCTAAAGTAGCTACTGAAATAACTAGCTATTTTTCTGTATTAAAAAAACATAACCGAGAATCCCATGAGCATAAAATGCTGTTAGAAAAACTATCCAAGTATTTAGTAGAGCTTATTGAAAAGAAAGTTATCACAATCGATAAATCCAAACTTGTTTCAGTCACCAAGTTTACACATGAAAGCGACTTTGATTACCTCGTAAGATCAATCATAGAAACGTATATGGCGGATACTCGGTCCAGCACTAAGTACATCAGCATTAATGTAATAATTGACTCCAAACAAACGAATGTCAATAAATTATTGACCTACTTCTATAAAGAATCTATCAATGAAGCTGTTGTTGACTATCTCAACGATATCAATAACAAAACCATATTGGCATCTCTTGGAATCACACCAGACCAAAATGGAAAATACAGTAAGCAAGATCTTGCAAAGTTAATTGAAATTTTAACAGAACAATTGGAACCCAAGGCCACAATAGGCAGTGCTGTTATTGATGACGAAACAAAAGCAAAGCTCACGCCAAAATACAATCCAGAAATTACAAAGCAAATTCTGGAGGCACGTACAAAAATATTTGATGGGGCCGCCCTTGCTTTTAAATCTAAAATGAAAAAGATACAATTACTTGATGGCTTACGAAGTGTCATGTCCGTCGGTACCGGTTTGCGCGCATTCGAACAACAAGATGTCCGTAATCTAAATCCCCGTTATTACACGCTTGGACAAGACGTCGCCATTAAACTTGTTCTGAACGACCCACGTATGCTTAAATTGCTTCATGCCATCATTAAGTTCGGGGATGTCAAAGATTTTGATGACGAAGAAGAACGCCCCGATTATGGGGAGGTTGGTCTTTTTACAGCTCTGCATGTGCTGCATAAATATATTAGCGTTGACCGCAGTTACAAACGTGCGCTTAAAATCGACAATGTCGAAAGTGTGGAAATTGACCCAAAGACCAATACTACTGTATTCAAAATCAACGGCGAAAAATACAGTCTATTTGATTTGATGTTTCTTTATAATGTAAACATCGAAACAATTACGGAAACCATGACAGCCATAGCCAAGAAAGATGGTTCAAACCAAACCGCCTTAAGCATGATTGAAGATAAGCTGATAACTATACGTGCTGAATACGATGCGCTCTTAGATACCTGGGGAGACATTCTTTCTCACAATACGTTTGATATATCCAAAGAAGATTACATCACTCGGTATGCCCCAGATAAATCCAAAAAGGCTGTCCGGGCAGCAACCGAAGAATACGAACTCCTAACTGATTTCAATACAACCGCGCTATATAACCAATTGATGCTGAACGCAACATTCAATGATAAGCGTGGATTCTATTATGATGCCCAACGGAATCGAATTGAGAAAGAAGATAATACGGCCTTATTCCCGCGCCTATACAACCAACAACTTTATGATCTCTATCAAACGGCGGAAGCCGCGATCAATAAAAAACAATATAAATTCACGTTCAAAACGAAAGAAGTAACGGCAACGACAACTGAAGAGATGTTTTTGTTGCACCTCTTGCAAGCATGCGAAGATGGAGATATAACCGAATCAGAACGAGACTACGTTTTGAATAACGTGTTCTTCTTCGAATCCGACGTCAAAGTTGTTGCCGGTGCCGCAAGCATTACCGAAATTGAATTCATGGAAGACGCGGCCAAAAAAATGGATAAGATGATTCAGCAAAAAATTGCATACCGGAAGACCGCTGAAGATCCTGAAAAAGTTGACAAACAAATCCATAAGGCCAAACTGGAGCTGAAAGCCTTAAACGAAGATATCACACGCTACAAAAAAATTCTGAAACACATCGACCACGGCGAAACCAAGGCCGACTTACTAGCATATATCGTTTCTTTAAAAGACGGAGAAGATATCTTAAGAATCTATAATAATAAAGTGCGCACTTCCGATACTTCGAAGTATGTTCTCGCGCACGAGAAAAACAATACCGACAAGTTTTATATTGTCGAACGCGTAAACGCCGCCGGACAATCAAACGTTGATGACAGCAATAATAAAGGTCTACCTGCCCATAATCTCTATATTGGAAAATTTATCCTAGAACAAAACGATGATGACTTAAATAGACTTTATACTGAGGAAATCAAAGACGATCCTAAATGGAAGTCTTATTTTGGAGGTCGTCCGTACACGCTGGCTGCCGCGTCTTCATTTGGTTTAGTGGTTATTATTGATGACAAAATGAAAATAAACCAACGGACACGTAACGAGCTTTATAAAACGCTATCGAAATATGATGACAAATCTAAACCACAACGGTTATATTTCCTAACACAAAAACAATATGACGAAATCCAGAAAATGAAAAAGAGCGGAAAGTACATCCACTCATTTGATTACATCGTCGAAAAAGACAACGGGCAAATTAAGGGTCGCGTGCTAAATATCATCAACGTCAAAGGTTCTATGATCCGCACCAAGGCATACATCGCAGACTTAATGAAGCTCGGAGATGCTAGAATACTCGCAAGAGGTGTAGACAGCGCTAAACATATCGATGAGACAGTTGCCAAGTTACAGCAGTACAGCAAACTCGCTGATACTAGAATTGTTGTACATCAATCCGCTGTAAGCAGTACTCCATTCCAATTGACACCCAACTTTAAAATGCTCTATCATGATGCCCATATCATGGAGGCTTTCATTACATACATTAATACAATCGATCCAACCAACAAACTAATTTCCTATAACCTACAACGTGTCATTGGAAACATGTTTTTTAAGAATGAGTTCATTAAGAACAAGCCAGATGGATCTAAAGTCAAACTTACTAAAGCCATGCTTCTCCAGTCTGTCAAAGAAACCAATATTAAACTTCAACTTGAAGAAAAAAAGATCAATGATGTCCCTTTGATTGATCTTATTCTTTTAGCTCTCACGAACTTACAGGAAAAATATGGAGACCGTACAGATCTCGACTTCAATTATTCCCGCCTATTATCAGAAGAATTTACGTCAAACATCAGCCGGCTTCAAAGACTTGTGTTAAATTCTTTCAAGTCTTTGTCTAAATCCTATAACTCTAATATGGCAATGATACTTCCGGCACTTCAAAAAGCAATAAATAAGAACTACATCCTAACGCATACCCCGGAAGAAATCAGAGACGTCGATAATTATATTCTAAGTGCTACTGGAGAGATAACGCACACGGTACAAACCAACGATGCCGGCGAAAAATATTATGTTCCACTTGAGGCTATACTCTATCCAACTGATAGAACAACTGATGAAGATTATAAGATACAAAAAAATATAGTTGATGATCTTATTCATTTTCTAGGAAGGAGTCGGCTTGACACTGAGCATGGTTTAAGTTATGAACGGACCAATGAAAGCATCCTTCTCGGGGATCTCGTCGATATAAATCAAGAACACTACAATCGTACCAAACGTATCAACAATGCCCGCCGTAGCAAAGAGAAAGCTGCCCGACTTAATCTAAAACGCTATCATGCCATAACCAAGGAATATCGTCTGGACCGGGATATCACTGATAGTTACTTCAGTTTAGCAAAACAACCAAAAAAATACGTACCAACACAGTATGGAAATATCGACTACGATAAATTTGATCCTAAGTTCTCAGAAGCTCTATTCAACATATATCTCAAAATTTTCGAATCGGCTCAATTCAAGGAGGGACAAGCTGACGAACAACAAACCATAGAACAGATTAAAAATTTATCGGCCGACAAAAAGAAAAACCTTAAGGACTTACAAGCTCTTTACAAGCGCCTAAAAAGTATTAGGGAAAAACTATATCCTTTAGGCATCCCTTATAAAATCAGTGACATCGAAGACTTTCATGTGCAATTAATCAATACAATCTTTAAAATGATGTTACACCGAATCAATGATGAGAAGTTCTTACCAGAAGACGAAAAACTATATGATTTAATCTCAACATTTGGCATACAAAATAAAAAAGTTATCGACGAGCTCATGTCTGTATTCTATAAAAAGACCAAGAATGTCGGAAAACTTACACAGTATGACCAAAATTATCGCGTTGTTCCCATTGGTATTAATCCCACCAACAACGAAGTCATGTATGAAAACCTCGAAAGTAATTTCTTAAAACAATTTTTATATTTTATAAAATTTGATACTGAAGAAAACATTCAATTCATTGCCGATTCTGTTGGGAATGCATTCGATGAAGTAGAGGCTCAATTGTTCTATTCTGGTTATGAGCCCCTTAAAGAAATTGAAAAAACAAAATCAGAAAAAGATTTAGAAGCTGAAGCTGATAAGATTATAAACGAAAATAAGAACTTACGCGAATTTTTAGGCACGCTCGATGAAAAAACAAAACAAGAGTATCTATGGATGCTCCACGCTTTTATCTATAAAAACAAAGATGCCGACCCAGAAGACTACGGGATTCCTAAGAAGGCAGATGGAACTGTAGAAACACATACACATCCATATACCAATAAAATATTGTATGGTCTTTTAAAAAAACAAGCGGCGGTAAAACACCAAGAGTTCGCAAGTGTCTATGATGTCTTTAAAAGAGTCGGACTACCAGTTTTAAATGACTCCCCGGATTTTAAAAAGTATCTGCTTGAAACATACTTTGGTTTAAAAGATCCGTCCAAGCCACAGATAAAGTTGCTTAAATATCTTGGGCTTACCGGAAGTCGTATCAAGGATCTTTTATTCAACCAAAACATAACGACACTAAAAGAACTCATGTATCGGATATCATTTGAAATCAAAGATAAAAACCGCATGTTTGCTCTTACCGTTATTATCAATATGATCAAGAAGAACTATATTCGGACTCAAGTATTTAAAGGACAACGATGGAGTTGGGATAGTGCGGAGAACCGAATAAACAAAGATCGCTTGAAAGAAAACGTCCAAGCCGCCGAGATGCTCGATGATACACATGTGTTCGACAAACACAGTGCTTTCGGAAATTCTTTAACAGAGAACATCAACGAAAGCGCCGCCTTTATCTTTAGACATTTAGGATTCGTAAAAGATAAAAATATATTGCTTGGTTCCTTTATTCCCCCAGAAGATGACCTTGGTGAAAAATTCGATATCCAAGCAACATTCGTAACCACAGCAGAAAACCATGCGGTCTCCGAAATAAAGGCGCTGTTAACGGAACGCTATCAAACGATATTCAAACCGCGCACAGGTATTAGCGCATACACCGAACAAACCTTCAGGTACAACGAAGCATTTGGCAATCCATCATTAGATGCCTATGGAGAATACGGTGCATCTTCAGTAGATGCCGCCGACGGTCCTTATGAAACATATAATAAATTGCGTCATTTATTTACGAGTTGTATGTTTCCCCTATTAGATGACCCTAAAGAGAACCTCTTTGTACGAATGCTAGACATCACGACCGCATTCCAGGCACTAAAAGCAAACCCGGCACTACTTCAACATTACCGTGATCGGTATGCTTTTACAGTGCAATCCATCAAAGACGACAAACAAATCACTAAACACACCGAAGCAGTCGCAGCATTAGAAAAATACTTCACTGAACATCAGCACCTCCAGCAAGCACAAAAAGCATTTTTTGAGTCTGTATTTGGTTATATCCTACAAAATCGCTATCAACGGTACACCTTAAAAAGTGATGAAGCAGTTGCTATATTCGAAAATAACTTTAAAGAATATGTTGAAAGATATACAACAGCTGACAACCGCAATAAAACACGTCGTTATGCCAGCATTGCTTATACCTTGGCGCCATCCCAGGATGTAGGAAGCATTTCACGAATCATCTATGGCAAAGAATTCAGCGAACTCAAGCTCACACAACAACGGCTGATTCAAGACGCCGTCGACTTACATAGCGTAATGAATGCGGGATTAGAGTTCGACACTAGCAGAAGTTACGATAACCACGCTCTCGCAGCGATGGAAACACACGAGTTGATTTCACAGAGTCAAACGGAACCAAGCATTGATTGGGCAAAAAACAACAAAGAATATGTTGATCTGGCCACCTCATTAAAAGAGTTACGAGGCGAGCTTATTGTATTGTACGAAAACAATGTCGAACAACGGCTTCCTAATGATGCTCTAGGAAGAAAGATTCGTAAAGATACTTCAAAAGAATCCGACTTCAAAATCCTAGATAATTCCGTTCAAGTAAAAGCCATGCAGTTAGAAGCGGAAATTAAGACCAAAGAAGCACTACTCCTCAAAGCTGAAGAAGCGTTACATTTAGCCACGATGAAACTTGTGGACTTACATCGCGAAGCATTGATCAAACTCGTTGATGATAATCCCGAGCTTCTCCTCGATGCCCTAATCGAATCCGAAACCAAATATAACGAGGAACTTCAAGCAGCCAAAAACGAACTAATAAAACTTAAGACACCGTCTAAGCAGTACACCCAACCATTCCTAGATGAAGTTGACAAAGTCTTGGAACAACATAAATTCATCGACATCCTACAAGATAATGGTGAATACGATATTTTTAATCTGACGCGAAGCCTATTAAATTCGTCACCCACGGAAGATCAGCAAGCTGTGTTACAGTATGTCTATGAAGAACATAAGGCATTCTTTGTTGGCAAGTCAACAAATACTTTTAATAAAGAAACCATTGAGACTCAAGCTAAATTCAACGAATGGTATGACTCTATCCTAAAAGCTTTTAATGATTACGACCAATTTATTGCCGAGCATAAAAAGAAAATAATTATCAATGAGAAGGGACAGATTATCCGTAATTTTGACAACCAATATAATTCCTTCATTAAAAAATATGATAAACAAATTCGAGTGATCGAAGGTATCGAACGACGGTACAACTTATATACACCTAAAACACCGGACGATTATACAGAAGAAGCCAAAATAAAAATTGCTAAAGCCTATATTGCCTCGATCAAAGAACAACTTGTTACAGACAACAAGCAAGCAATGGCGGATTTCTATAAAAAACAGTTGCCAGATGCTATGACCGAATCGCAAATCGCGGCTGCTGAAGTCAAAATCCAGAAACAATTGGATAAAAATCAGACTGCCTATAATGATACATACATGCCAATCATAAACCACAATGGTATCATTGGAGTTAAAAAAGACAAAATCCAACAAGCCGTCCAAGAAAAAATTACTAGTTATCGGAACCTTCTAACTAGCAACAACGAAACCGTCATACAATTATTTACAAGTAGCGACCCAAACAACGAACCCTTGTTGTTTTTAGACGCGTCTAAAACCAGCGCCGAAATTGCCCGACAAATTAAAGCGTATGAACAAGGAGAATATGACTATATCGTGGCGCGTACTGCGGAACTATTAAGCCAGGATCCGCCTAACTTATCACCAAAGAAAAAACAACAACATATTTCTGACTATAATAAGCAAGCTCGCAAAGAATTCAAGAACAACGAAATGGAGCGAGCAAAGAGGAGACAAGAAAAATACACCGAAGGTGTCCCCTTTGCCGATGCCGACTATTCAATTTCAACGCAACGGCAAAAAGCTTTAAACAAATACCTAGACAATAAACTAAAAGAGGGCCAAGAAAAAAACGGACGAAAAATACCGGCTCCTTATATCTTTACTTTGACACAAACCGAAATCAAAAGACAAGAAGATGTACGACGTCGTGTTTTGAAAAAAGCGTTTTCTGATGCTTACAAAGCTGGTCTTACTAAAGACACTAAAGAACGAAACGCATTCATTGATGCTGCACTTGCTAAGCACGTAGCCGACCATCCTGAAGATAAACTTGTTGGATATTCAGAGAAAGATTTAAAGAAAGCTCTACAAGCACGCAAAAAGGCCCTTGAGCAATACAAGCGCGAACTCGTTGACAAAGATGATGACCGGGTGTCTATTGAAGATACGCTTGCAAAAGAGTTTGGTCTAATGATGATTGAGATTCTTCAAAAAGAATCTGGCCAATTATTTTCGCCAGAAGAAAAAGAAAATCGTTTGCAATACTATAAAAAACAAACAGACAATCGTACATTAACAGAGATGATTTCTTATATCGAGAATGTCTTAGTGCGTCACTGCACCTATGATACCCGGTATGAATACCAAGATAATATCAAGGATAGTTCGGTGCAAAAACGTTATGCTATCTTTCTATTAAATCGCTTTAATAAAAACGTACAAGTAAAGAAACTTGAAAATCGAATCTCACAGCTGGAGGTTGCCCAACGTGGTTTAGAGGTTGTCCTAAAATATGAGAAACATAATCAGGAATTGCTGAAAACACTTCGCGCAAAGAAACAAAGCAAAACCGCTATCAGCCAAGAAGATAAAATAAAGAGTGCCATGAAAAGTCTCATTGAAGATACTGAATTTAAACCGACCGGTCTCACTGAAACAACCCTTCCAGCATTCCTCGAGTATCTCACGACGCTTGGATCATACCGCGGTACTGAAGAAACAAAGCTGCTAAGCACAGATATTAAAAATAAAAAACAAAACCTCAATGACATTCAACAGGTTGTAGATGAACTTAATCAACAACATAAAAAGGTTCTCCGGTATTTCGAAATACGCACAAACGAAATGCCTAACGTGCAACGCACAATGAAGGAAACTCTCGAACGATTATATAAAATTCAAGAACAAATCAAACAGGGAGAATTAAAACTTGAGGGACGATCCGAAGATAGCAACTTTGGAACCTACAAAAATCTACACAAGGACGAAGTCTTTGGTTTAACTGATAACCAAATCCTCGAGCAGGTTGTGGATAAAATTAGTAAACACTATGATATGGACGGCACCGACGACCAAAAGAAAACATTCGTTATGGATATCTTACGCGAGTATGCGGTAGATCCTTCAAACCCGATAAATTTGCACAACTCGAAGATCGACGTGATGCTTGCATGGCTAAACTATCTTGCGCAATCAAAAAAATATGGCACAAAGATTGCCTCGACAGCGTCTTCCTTTGATATGGAAACCGTTCCGGACATGTTTGGCAATGCCACGCCATACCAGATGACAATGCTTACGCACAGAACGACGAGCAACGGTGAACTCAAGGTATCTCTTTACAACGTCTTTATTAACAATGCAACTTTCTTTGACGTACAAATGGATGATAAAGGCAAACCCCACATTGACCGTACCACGGGTAGAGATATGCCTAATGACGAACTCAAGCGGTTCTATGCCCAACAAAGACGGATACTTGGAAAACTTTACCCCGACAAAACTGTATCTGAACTAGATCAGATGACCTATGAGCAAATCCAAAAAATTAAAACCATTAAGAATGACGTCGCTAAAATCAGACCATTTATTGACACATTACTCAATCCGCTGCGTAAAGATCACCAGATCATTACACACTTCGGTGATAAGTTTGACCTTCCCGTATTTAAAAATTTCTTGGAACATTATGCTTCACGTATTTTGCCTAATATTTATTATCAAGAAATGAAGGCACAGCTTATAAAAGATTATGAAGCCCAAGTAGAACAAAGATTCACAGCCTCTGGATTGGCCAGTCTTTCGGAACTTCAATATTCACAAGAAGTAATCAAGGAGTATCGTGATGAACATCAAAGATTCTTGGCCAAAGCACAAAATCCTGATACTCCATTAACTGATGACGAGATTAGAGCATGGGATAATCTTACCAAAAAGATTTATCTAGCACAAATATCTGCCGACATAACAAAACTTGAAATAGAACAAGGTATTATTTTTGATGAAGACTTAAAGCGGCAGCTTTTTACAGACCCCGATTCTGTTGTTGCCAAACTTCAACATAAGATATTCGAATTCGTTGAACTTGATAGCGTCTCCGGGAAACAACGCCGTGCAACAATCGTTGCGGAAATTACAGCACAATTCACAAAAGCCTTCGGGCGCACTTTAACGCTGGAAGAATCAAATAAACTTTCAGAGTTTGTTACAACGATGATTAATAACATTGAGACCGATTATAAGAATGTATTAGATAATCGCAACCTACTTGAAGATGTCCCAAAAGTACACGAAACGCTTAAATCCAAAGTTCTAACGAAAGCCAAAGAGGAAATCGGATACAAAGATAACCAGGATAACTTCATGGGTTCTATCATTGCCTCTAAAATTGAAGAAGCAAAGGCACTCCGTGAGGTGATCCAAGTTCTTCAAAAAACAAACCTTACGCCACAAGACGTTATTAACTATTATGAAAACCAAGCATCTGAACTTAATGTTGCTATTAGCCTACTTAAAGATGACCTTGATGTGCTAAATCAAAATGTTACAGATAAACATAAAACAGTTAATGATCTGCTTACGGGCATTTCGAAACTTGCCAATAACATGCACCAAAAACTCAAGCACCAAAAATACTTGGCAACGGCAGCAATCCAACGGTATAAACAGCAAACAATCGAGGATATGCAAGCCCGTATCTCTATGCAGTTTTCAACGGGATTGCAACGGCGTGCCGTTGAATCCGCATTTGATGATATGCTGAAAACAGTGGCCATCGTTCAACAACTAGTTACCGACTTAATTAGTTCCGCTAAACTCGATAATAAAACCGTTGAAGAAAAACTAATGGAACTAGGATATCGGGAAGCCACTTTAAAAGTGCGCACCGACACCGAACGATTGGCTCAACTACAAACTTATCGAGACCAACATGCGAAGTTACTTGCCATATCGAATAGCATGTATGACCTGGACAAGACCAAAGAAGGTACGTTAGCCAAAGCTTTGTCGGATATTTTAACCAAAATAAAACTTAGATACCGTGGTGAAATCACAAAGACCATGTATACGCTAAACCTGTATCTAAATGATCCTGAGTTCAAAAAACTGATCGAAGAGCAAGCCACTAAAGATTATACCTTTACGGAAGCCGACATCACCGACACTCTCTCCGGTCGTTTTGATGCGATTTATAGGATGCTCCTTAACAAGATTAAATCAACACGATGGTCCGATGCCAAAAAAGCTGAAGTACGTGCTGACTACATGTTCAAAGAACTTCTTGAATTACTTCACCCAGACAACAATATCCAACAATCGTTACGCCTTTTATTTACAGATGATGACAGCGTTTTGTATTCCAGCAACTTCAGAAACATTTTAGATTTGGCCATCAAACAAGAGCTCACAATGCTAGACCAAAATATCAAATACTTGGAAAACCCAGAGATTATAAATCGTCCCGCCGTCGTCGCTAAAGACGCAACTACGATAAATAATATTCTGCTTTCATTATTTGAACAGGTCGGAATGCTTGATATGGTAAATACAGAAATAAACCGAACCGATTTATTCAACATCATGGCGGGTGTCGGAAAACAAATTGAAGACTATAAAGATTATGATGCCCTAGAACAAACCGCAAAAGAAACATTATCAGACGAAGAAATGTCAAAACTACTCAGTGCTAAAGAACTGAAAGAATGGTCCGATACAGGGGTACCCATCAAAGGATATGTCAACGTATTGCGCGGTTCGGACAAATGGGCACGTATTCTTAGAAGCGGTTATATGGATAAAAACAACGAAAAACCTTTTGTGTACCGCACCGAAAACTTAGAATACGATCTTGAAGGCAACGAACGTACACGCATCACTTTCGGAACTTATGACAAAGAAAATCACAGCTATCAATCTTTATGGATTTATGCTGACGAACCAGACAAGGTACACTTCAATCTCAGTTATACCTATCGGACCTTCGACAATATTCTCACAGCCAAGACAGTAGACATTAGTTCGTGGAGAACGAACAAAAGAGGTTCAAAGTTTTTCGATACCGAAAAATTTATAAAAAACTTCTATTGGAAACCCAAAACGAAATATTCTACGTACACACCAGTAGTTCCTGGCTTAAACCAAAGGTTCATTATCAAAGATAATAATGGTCAAGACGCTAGCTTTAATAGCATCGTGGCATTATTAGTATTTTATAATAACCACAAACATATTTTCACGGGAAACATCGACAAGAATGACACGAACGCTCTCGAAGATGCCGTTGAATCCTTAAGAAAAGACTCCTTCCATGATCGTGACCTTCCTATCAAAGCCGTTGAATTTACCAACATGTCTGAATCTTTACGGTCTAAGTTCATCGATTATCTCGACCTATTAGATGTTTCCACCAAAGGAAAGAAACCAATTAACCCCATCAAAGCGTACGTAAGCATATCGCAAAAAATTCTAGGCAAACACAACGCGCTTGTTCCTGGTAAAATTCTTGATATGGTCCACGAAGACTTCTCTAAAACGTACTTATTAACTTACGATGATGAAACATTATCAAAAGAACAAATCGATTTGTTAAGATCCTCAGAAGGCAGCGCTGGTTTCTCGAATCATCGGTTTAATATTCTATCTACCGATCTACTGTTCACACAAAACACGTCTGCCCTACGGTCGGTACTATCTTATGAACGCTTATTTGCAACATTTTCAACTCTAGGAATCTTAAACAAATTATATAAACTAGAGAAAACAACAGTAGCCGAGACATTAACTGATGTGCTCGAAAAGCATCTCAAGGATGATGACTTTAAAGATCCAATTTAC
>CAZBUZ010000015.1:0-797 GCA_964495205.1 uncultured Pseudomonadota bacterium
TTTAAAAATTAAGATTTTAGTTTTTTAGTCTCACATGTATCTGAACCTAGACAGGTGCATAAAACGTTAGACCGCCTGAGTGATAAGTTGTATGTTGCGGTCTCATTTCCTTTTATGCAGGTTGAGACGAATGTGAAATTATCGGAGCACGGCATACAAGGTGCTGCGCCGAATCATGATGCGTTGGTTGCGCTGGGTAATAACACAGAGTTTAGCAATTTAACATGCATAACTGCTCAAGAGGCGCTTAATCATCCCTCCCGGTTGTATGGCAAAATGAAGGATGGGGTGCAAAAATTAGCAGGGATTGCTGATATTACCTGTACGCTTGGCTTCGATCCAATAAAATCACATCGCCTTAATGTGAGCCTCTTGGGTGATGTTACCATCCCTACCAGCTATAAGCCCAAGGCTGAATATGTTTTTGAGCCCTTGCTGGGCAATGCGGGCCATGCGACCATTGGCTGTGGCATAAACACCGATTTTTGCTTGGGCCACAACAAAAAAGATGAATGTTTTAGGGGTATTGCTTCTGCGCGCTATAGCTATATGTTTCAAGCAACAGAGCTCCGTACCTTTGATATTACGGCGAATGGGCCGTGGAGCAGGTATGAGAGTGCAGAGCTTGTAGGAAGCAATAATCTTGTTGGTAAATTTCCTGCCGCAAATTTTCTTACGCAGGTTGCCAGGGTTACCCCAAAATCTTCGTTAAATGGCTTATTGGCGGTGAATTATAGCAAACGTTTTATTTCATTTGAAGCTGGGTATAATGTGTGGTTTAAGCAGGAGGAATCGGT
>CAZBUZ010000015.1:828-2692 GCA_964495205.1 uncultured Pseudomonadota bacterium
GATCATGATTCTGCTACTGTTAGCATTGCTCCTCCTGGTAATGGTTGGGATAAACCTATTACAAATGCCGACTTAAGTATTTCTTCTGCGACTCACCCGCAAACAATTTCGCAAAAGCTTTATGTTGTTGTTGGGACGCAAGGATTATGGAAAGGCAATGCGGCGTCATTGTCGCTTGGCGGTGCGTATGAGTTGGGCGAAAGCAATAAGGCTCTTGATGCGTGGTCAACGTTTTTGACGATAAATTTATCGCTATAAAACAGGTGGAACATGAATAGTATGATGAAAAAGAAGCTGCGGAATTTTTACGGGTTATTATTTTTTGTGTTGGTGGCCTCAATTAGTCATGTGCAGGCGATGAAGCCAGAACAATATACTGATATCGATGCGATTGATAAAGCTATTGTTGTAGCGAAACGCAAGGGGCAAGCTGCTTTAGTCAATAGATTTGAAGTCAGAAAGGCTCAGCTTGCAGAACAACAGCGTGAGCGAGTTAGGGAAATCGCACCAGCACTTCAGCAACAGGTTGAGACGCTGACAAAGCAGGTTGAGAAGCAAAGAGAAACGGTTGAGCGTGCGCAGGAAATTGTGCGGCATGGTGGTGGTATGGTTGGACCAACATTGGATATCGAAGGTGCTAAACGTTTTTTTGCACAGGCTTATGTGCAATTTGAGAGCATAAGGGGTGATGTTGAGTATAGACCGGCGCTACTCGGTATTATTGGGATTGAGCAGCAAACACTTGCCTTACATGCATTCCTGACAACAGGTGACCCAGAGGATACTCGCGATGTTCGCGAAAAAATAGAAAATATTAAAAGCTATGCTCCTGTTTTTTGGCAACAATTGCAGGGTGATTTGGGGATTGCTGAGGAAGCAAGAAGTGATGAAGCTCCCTCAGAAGCGCTTGTGCCGTTTGGTAGCAGAGCTGTTATAACGCCTCACATGATTACTCCAGAATATTCTCAAACCGTTGCACAGCGGATGACTTTTTTATTCAGTTTATTCGCTTTGCTTGGGCTGGATGAGATTCGTTCTTTTAGCAATGCTTTTAGCCGTGGGCTTGAAATAGCCGTAGAAGTTTTAAATAGACAATTTACTGAGGGTAGGAGTGACCCATCTTTTAATCTCGACAATTTTGCTTTACGTGCTTCATTGCTGCAAGTGATCGGCATAAATTTGCGGCAATATATTCCACGAGAGCATGCTGCGATTGTTGATAACATTGAACGATTGAATGAAGTTGTATGGGAAGCGTTACAATCAAAGCGAAAACAAGAAGAAGTGGCAGCCGAAAGGCGTAGCGAGTTGAAGCGATCTGCGGCAGCGGCTGAGGTGGTAGAACCGTTAGGTAGAGCAGAACGAGCTTTTCTTGCACAGTTTGAAAAACGAGTCATGGCGGAATTTGGTACAAGCCTTGATCAAGTTAAGCTATTGCCACCAGCCGTTCTGGCTTCGTTACCTCCTCAAGTAAAGGAACTTTTAAGTAAACTAAGAATCCCTATTCCTGAAGGGGGCGCAGGTGAGACGGCATCATCATCGGGCGGAAGAGCGGCAGGATTACCAATTACCTTTATCCCGGACGAATTGGTGTGCGAGGGCCTTACAAGATTTTATATCGAACAAAGCGATGAGCTTATCAAACTTAAAGAAGCTGAAGAAGCAAGCATAAAAAGCTCTGTAGCAAAGGCTGAGCAAAAGAATCCGCTGGATGCATTGCAAGTGCGAGTTGATGAATTGCAGCAACAATTGCTTGATGATGTTACTGCAAAGTGCCACGCCGTGGTTGAGGCGGGGGATGAAGCGGAGAAAATCTATAAATATATTAAGGGTCTTGCCCGCCAAACAAAGGTTGCAAAGGACC
>CAZBUZ010000015.1:2707-4226 GCA_964495205.1 uncultured Pseudomonadota bacterium
GGGGTTTAAATCCACGGGATGTCCTTCTGCGGGGGTTAGATGATCCCAAGTTTGGTTTATCAGTGCCAACAAAAGCTATCTTGAGCCACCCTCCTACGCCACAAATAATTACAGCATTAGCGCGAGGGGGTACTGTTTCTACGGCTTCTTCCTCTTCAATAGCTTCTGGCGGCGGATTTTTGGCCGGAGCCAGTCTAAGAAAAACGCCTACAGTACCAGCAAAAAAATTTGCAACGGTGACAGTTGTCGCAGATGCGTTGAAGGTGCTGCCCATTGTTTTGTCAGCAATGCCGTTTAAACCGGACGCAAAGTCTCAACCATTTTTGGAAACTGTTGGTGTTGATACAAAAATCAAAGCAAAAGATTTGGAAAAGGTGTGTGCGGCAGAGGAGATTGGGGTTAAGCATACCCCTGCTTTTTTTGACCTTGTTAATATTATTTTATCTGCTTTTGATAAAGTCATTGGTCAAAATCCCGTGCTGTTTGCTGCCGAAAGCGAAGCTATTGTAAATGCTCAACCTCCCGTAGCAACAATTGACGCGATCATAAAAGATATGAAAAGTGAATGTGCTGATCGAACTGGATTTGAAGATGTTATACGCAGCGGTCAATTATTCCCGAATCTTCATCGGACAATTTTGCTTCTACTCAGTCATTACGGTCAATTTTATTCAGCTCTCTCGAGAGTTAAATCGCCGAGCGGATTTGATGCTGTTTTTTCTGATGGGCTCAAGCGGGAAATGTTTAATCAATGGGATGCTCAATTTGCTGTAATTGATCAAGTTGCCGTTCGTGATGCGGCTCAAGCGCTATTGATGATGCTTTTAAAGATTGCTGTGCATCCAAGAATTTTTACCTCTAAAATGCTTAGTGGCGTTTATCCTTCACCTTTGACGGGAAGTGGATATTCTCTTGTTTTTATATTGGAAAAATTTTTACACCGTGATGAAAATATTCCTGATGCTGAGTTGGAGGTGCAGATTGTAGAACAAAACCTTATTGTAAAAGGTGTGGCTATAGCAAAACCTCTCATCACAAAGATTTGTGGAATGCTTCGTGTGTTTAAAAGAGCGTTAAATGCCGATAGAGATTATCAATTTAACGAGCTAACAAGAGGTAATTTTAGAACACATGAAGATCTTATGCAGGCGTTGCGCAGGATTCATGCAAGTGGGTATAAAAATGACGCAGCTGTTGTAGCTGTCATTGATGCATTGAATCGTGGGTTTGACCTGATGCTTGAACCACTGAGACCAATTTTGGGTGGTTCTTTTGCGGCCATTGCCGAACAACTTGCAACTTTTAAAAAATTGCAGGTAAAAAATAGAGCGACGTTTGAGCGGATTGATACTTTAAAAGCGCAGCTTAAGCCGCACCTTTTCACGCCGGCATTGGATGATTTGACGGTTATTGTGGATAGTGGTGGCCTGCAAACATTGAGCCCGATGGATTTTGCGAGAATTACCGATAGATTTCTTCATGAGTCGCCGTTGAAAGCGCCACTAGATCAATTAAAGGT
>CAZBUZ010000015.1:4236-7655 GCA_964495205.1 uncultured Pseudomonadota bacterium
CCAGAGCGCTAGAGGATAAAGCCGCATTTAGAAGAAATTCCTCTCTTTTTAGGCGTGCCGTACATCAATTAACAATAGATCAAACGCAATGGTCTTTGCCAAGAATATTACAGCGTTGTTATGGTAACGTTAGGCCGGTGGATGTCGAGGCTTTTGCAGATTTATTTACCAATGTCCATGGCAGAATTTTTACCATGGAGCCAAGGGCATCTGAAATTGTTGCTGCTTTGCGGGATACGTTTAATTTAAGCCCTGCTGAAAAAAGCAAAATGGAGTTGGTTGTTGGTGATAGACTAGCAACTTTTGTAAAAATGATTTATGCCATCGAAGAAAAAAAAGAAGACAAAGAATTCAAGGATAACCTTGTTCGTTTTTTGACGCAGTCTTGTGAGCAATTTAGTTTGCAATATTCTCCATATGATCAAGCCTGGGAAAAGATACGCGGTTATTTACGCCATGGCGAACATCGCAGGGCACTCCTGTGGCTTTTCTTTTTATTGCAAAACATTCGGCCAGAGGTTCTTTTACATCCATCGGATATTTTGCTTTTGAGTAAAAAAGCACCATTACATCACTTTGCTTTTGCCTCAGGCGCAGATTTTTTAGGAAATCGTACTCAGATGGTTAATGGGCTAATAGATGAGCGTGAGCGCCGCGCGCATATCAAGGATTTTGCTGACGTTGCTCGTAATGAACGTATTGCTCGGAACTACAAGGTTGTTTTTGATTCTGCTTTTATCCCTGATTATTTTGCATCCTTACAAAAATATGGAACGGTTAGTGCTTGGAGAGTAATGCGGGATTTGTCAATAAAAGCGCGTCAGGCTTTTATTATGATCGATTTTGCATTTGCAAAATCAGCTCTTCAGTCGTCGAGAGAGTTGGTTGACGAAATGAGAAACCTGTCTGTTCTTGGCGATTCGGTTATGGCAAGCAATGGGGCTCGCGATATGTTGAGAAGCCTTTATTTAGGCATCGAGCAAGGTAATATTTTGAGGCCGCTTAAAGATTTTTTACATGATGCTTCAAAGTTTACGTTTGATGGTCATGCGTTAACGTGGGATACGCATTTGGTTAATTTGCCTGATTTTGAAAAACTTGTTGGTGATGCCAAAACGGCGATAGACCGTCTTGTTGATAGTTTGCATATACCAGAGATAACGATGGATGGGACTACTTCGACAGCAGTGATTTTTTCGGAACGGCTAGCGAAATTGTCTTTTGCTCGAGCTTTCGACGAGATGTTGATGCGAATAAGGCCGATTGTTGGCGTAGATTATACGTTTACTCCTGAATATGTACTTGCAGATATGATTGATGAGGTTGCTGCAGTTTATCCATCCATAAGGGCTGCTTTTGTGGCAGTACCTCGACGAGCCGCTCTTCCGCCTCCGCCGCCACCACCTCCGGCTTATCATGGTTTAGGTTTGGATCCCGATTTTGTAAAGAAAATAGACTTGCTCGATATTTTACCTGCAGATAAGGAAATCCTTGGGAGAATTCTTGCGGCAACAAAGGGCCCTGACTATCTAAAAGGATTCAAACTGCGTGGATTTTTTAAAAACATAAGGAATAATGAGAAAAAAGATCTTGCTGCCCAAGCGGCGGCTATGCAGACCTTGAAAGACGATAACCCTGATATTTAGATAATTTAAAACACGAAGCATCAAAAAGAGCAATGGGTGGTATGAACACATACTACTTGTTGCTCTTTTTGATTGATATGCGCTTATTCCGCAACCCACCAGTCCCTTCCTAATCGTGGCGACGGATGGCTGCCAGCGCAGGCAGATCTCTTTCAGGGTTATTGCATCCGAGAAACGCTAAGGTAGCGCCACCACCGGTAGAGATGAAGTTGATTTTTTCGTGTAGGTCACATTCATGAATGGCAGAGGTAGTGTTTCCACCGCCGACGACGGAGTAGCCTGGAGCGCGGGCGATGGATTCGAGTATGCCACAGGTGCCCAGTCGGCAGGCTGATTGTTCGTAGATGCCCATCGTACCGTTGCTAAAAATGATTTTGGCTTTGGCGAGCTCCTCGCTGAATAGTTGCAGGGTACGTGGGCCGATGTCGACGCAGGTGCCGTGTTCAGGGATCTTGTGCGAAACATCCACCACCATGAGGTCTTGTTTTCCTGGCAGTGCTACGCGGTGGTCGATGGGGAGGAGGAGTTTGATGTGGGTTTCTCCAGCGATGGTCAAAATTTTTTGCGCCGTTTCAAGCGTTTCTTCGTCGATGTTGCTTTGTCCGGTTTCATAACCTTGCGACTTGAGGAAGGCGAGGCCTATGCCGCCGCCTAAGCAGATGGATGTGAGGTTGGGATGGCGCTCTGGATCCATAAAATGTTCGATCATGGGGACTTTGTCTTTGATTTTGTTGCCGCCAATGAGGATTACGAGTGCATCGGTTTTGTTTTCACGCAGCTTGGTAAGTTCTTGTATTTCTTTTTCCATAAGCAAGCCAATGCATCGGTGCTCTGCGTCAAATTCTTGAGGTAACAGGGTAACGGAGGTGTTGTTTCTATGGACAAGTGCAAAAGCATCATTGACGTAGACATTGCCCAAATAGGATAAAAGCTCGGCAAAATGATGGTTGGTTTGTCGTTCGCTGTTATAAAAACGGAGGTTTTCTAGCAGGAGGATGCGGTTAAAGTGTTGTTTGCTTTTGTGATGGGCGGCGACGAGATCACCCTCATGTTCGATCTGAAAACCTTGCTGCTTAAACCAGGGGAGTAGATGTTTGGTTGATAGCGTTTCATCGTAGAGGTGTGACTTGCCAACGGCAGATGGACGCCCAATGTGGGTGGCTAGGATGACTTTGCCGCCATGTTCGATGATGTGTCGCAATGTTGGGAGAATGGCTCTCAAGCGAAAGTCTTGTTCAATGGTTCCGTTGACTAGGGGAACATTAAGGTCGACACGTAAAAAAACCCGTTTTCCGCGCAATTCTATGGATTGGATTTTGGGTAGGGCCATGGCATTCTCCTTTTTTGATTTTTTCAGGTACGTTCGAAGTATTCACCTTAATTCTAACAACCGAGGGCTTGGGGCGGTAAGATTTTGAAGAAAAAGCCTTTTTTTGATGGGAGTCGAGCTTTTTGTTCTTTTAGTAATTTTGTGCCAGTGTCGCGGTTTCAAATAGGCATTAAAACAATTATAACTGTCTAATTGACAAACTCTTGAAAGATGTTAAAGTTAAATAGTAAATTATTTTTAGGGATGGGAAATGGAGGTTTCCTTAACCGAGCGGAGGGACGCGGAAAAAATTGAGTAAAAAAATTGAAAAAATGTTAGAAGAAGTTTTTTAATGATCTTTTTAAACGAAAAAATGAAGGATTTATTATGAAAACAATGAAATTTATTGTTTTTGCTCTTATGTTGACCGTTGTTGCTGGTATCAAGGCAGAAGAAGCTGCTAT
>CAZBUZ010000015.1:7755-9810 GCA_964495205.1 uncultured Pseudomonadota bacterium
ATGCTCCAACAAGCTCAGGGTGAGCAAGCTGCGGCATCGCAGACCGCTGGTGACCAAATAGCTCAATAAATGAGAACATAGAGGACGGCCCTGTCATTTACCATGTGCAGGGTTTAAGATAGACCCACCGTGGCAACACGGTGGGTTTTTTGAAAATAATGCGATTTCATGGAGGTTATTATGATCGCTTTTAATCGATTGTTACTTATCGTTAGTATTTTATCTTTTTCAATGCTTGATTTAGGAGCTCAGTACCAACCTAATTCTGGTGTTGCGTCGGTGCAGCCTGCCAATCGTGTTGTTCGCATGCCTTTGATTCGAGATGGCTTATGGACAGTTGGCGGTGTTGCTTGTTTAAACTGTGCAAAAAATGCCATCCCTGCATTTGTTGCGCAATTACGTGATTGGGCACAAGGTCGAATAAGCTTTGATAGTCCGGGTAAGATTGGGTTAGGAATTGCATTTTTATCTTCATGTGGTTGCTATTGCTTAAAGGGAACGCGATGTGGTCATCTTGCCAAAAAAATCATATCGAGCGGTGCTTCTTGGCTTTGGTCTAAGTGCCGAAGACATTAAGCAGGGTGGGGGCGTTTGAGACGCAATTGTTTTTTTGGTATCCTCAAGATGTAAGGTAAAAAAGCGTTTTAGATGTATGTTTTTAATGCCTTTATTTTAATATCTTGGGGGGATCCATGAAAAGGATGTTTTTTGGCGCCTTAATCATGGGGGTTATCGTCGGAAATAGTAGTGTTTTTGCTATGGAGTCCAATGTGCCTGCGCTTGCTGCAGGAGCAGGAGGGCAACTGGCAACCGTATTACCAGTTTCTGACAGTGTTCAGCAACAAGCTGATCGTCTCAATCAGTTTCTACAAGTTCAGATGTTACAGACGCAACTTGATATGTACAAAAACATGCAAGGAGAGCTTGCAAAGGTTAATGCACCCAAAAAAAAGAAATCGCTCAAGGAGCAATGTCTTGATGCCTTAAAAAAAGGTTCGCTTGAAGGCGTTGAGCTGCTCGGATCAACGGCGGTTGAAGGGGTTCGTCTTGTATTCAAAGGCGGTGTTGTCATCGTCATAACAGGGTTTAGCGCTGCTGTGCTTTGGCAGTTTTTAGTTAGTTCAGGTTACAACCCTGCGAAACTGGCCGGAACGGTTCTTTGGAAATTGCTTTCACTCGGTTGGCATTGGGGATCTTCCTTATTTGTCTGGGGGCCAATGGCTTAGGTTTAAATAAAATAAAAAAGAAATAAACTTGAGGGCTTGCTGAAATGGCAGGCCCTTTTTTTGTGACAATCTGTGTGCTTTTGACTGTTTGACTTTAAAATCGTATCTTAAAGGGAAATGGATGGATGATATCATTTTTATGATTTAAAAATTGAAATAAAGATTGAATTGTGATTTTATGAAAATAATGCCTTGTTTGTCATCCTTGGGCTTGTCCCGAGGATGACAAATAGGGATAATATTATCACACCCTGCCCTCAACTTGGTTGAGGGATGAAAAATGGGGGGCGATGTTACAAAGATGATCGATTTCGTTTAAATTGTTTATTAATGGTTAAGCAAAAATAAAAAAAACCGGAGGTTATTCTTATGAGTTTTTCACGTCTATTTTCTACCTTTTTTCTGATTTGTCTTTTGTGTTCGAGTTTTTCTGCTTTTACTATGGAAGCTGAAGACTTTCCTGGTTTTGGCATCGGTGGTGGCTATTATGGTGGCTATGGAACGCGGGCTCGAGCCGGTTCTACAACAGGCCCTGTAGCGGCTGCTCGTCGCGATATTGCAATCCTTATGCGAAAGGCCAATGAATGGGTTAGCCGTGGATATTTATTGAGCCGTGAACAGCAGCGTTATTTACTTGATGTACAAAGAGAGGCTCAGCGCTTATTAGATGCGATTGGAAGTTCTGATGTGCTATTTGGCAGCGCAAAAGGTTCCTGGAAGGCGCTTGGCACCTTATTTGACAAATTTGAGACAGTATTTGCGTCGCCGGAAGGTGCCGATCCCTTGGCCGCTATTCGTTCGCAATTGGATCATGCTCGTTGGGTTGTGA
>CAZBUZ010000015.1:9820-17688 GCA_964495205.1 uncultured Pseudomonadota bacterium
GCTTGGGAGCTCCGATGTATTGTTTGGCAAAGCAAAAGATTCCTGGAAGACGCTTGGCCGCTTATTTGAAAAATTCGAAAAAGTTTTTGCGTTGCCAGATGGTGACGCCGATCCCTTGGTTGCTATTCGTCCGCAATTGGATCATGCTCGTTGGGTTGTGATAGAGAATATTACTCAAAATTTAGGGCGTAATCGCGAGCCAGTTCAAGTTGCCCTGGCTCCGAAATCTGGTAGGGGTATCCTTGTTCGATTGGTAGAGCGTGTGAAAAATACCGGGTTAACTTGTCTTTATAGCGGTGGTTGTGTGGGGAGTGCTTTTCTCTTGCGCAATTGCCTTAAACAGATTGCAGCTCGCGTGAATCCATTTCTGACGGCTGCGGCAATTCTTGTGGGTGTTGCAAGTGCTGCTGGCGTGGTTGGTTGTGGCAAGCGTGCCAAGGATGCTTTTGTGAAAATTTATCGATAAAACAATTTTTGTGCCTATTTTTAATGCCGCTTCTGACCGCATAGGGTAGAAGCGGCATTATTGTTGCAATAAGCATTAATTTTTAAGATTTGAAAATTAATGCTTATTTGCTATGATGTATTCGGCGTGATTGAAAAAAATAGATAATTCTCTTTGGAAGGCGGCAGGGTTGGGGATATGAAAATGTTAGGTAAAAATTGCTTAGTGTTATTTCTTTTTGTTGCGTTTTGTATTCGTGCTTTTGCGATGGAGAATGCTCCAGTCAGACATCCTGTGTCTGATCAGGCCCCTGTATTGTCTTTGGCTGAGACGGAAGAAAAGGCTGTGCAAGAACAGCTGAAGAAGGTCCGAACGCAAATTTCTGTTTTGATGCAGACAAAACAGCTTAAGGAATTGCAATCTCGCTTGGAAGAATTGCAAAAAGAAGGTGCAGACAAAAAAAATACATCACCAAACCTAAGCCAAAAAACGGTAAAAATGATGGCGAATCTATTGGATCGCGTAGAAACCTATTTGTCGATTGGCGTTCCAATTTTGGGGATCGTGGTTTTTGTGAACATCTATAGAACCATTCAGGGATTCTTTGGCAACGGGGTGATGAAGGCTCCCGCTCTGCAGTACCCAACAAAATTCAAATGCGATCAAAATGAATGTGTGCCGGTCTTTGATTCAGCCCGACACGGATGCCGTTCTTGGTGGCCATTTTCATTGTTAGATCCTCATTGTTAATATTCTTATTCCTGTCTAAGCACTTGTGCGATGTTGATGCGCTTGGTTCTTTGTGCGGGTATCCACGTTGCAATGAAGCCAAGGGCTATGGTTGCACAGAGTACCGCAACAAAAATCTCCATGTCCATGCGTGCGGGCAAGTGTGAAACATAATAGACGTCTGGTAGCTGAATGAATGGATAGCGTTCGAGCAGACAACCAAAGATTGCTGCGAGCCCTAGGCCGCAGAGCGATCCAAGCAGGGTGATGGTCATGCCGAGCGCGAGGAATATTGATCGAATCGGTTTGTTGGCCATACCGATGGTTTTCATGATGGCGATATCGCGCAGCTTATTTTGAATTTGCATAAAAAGAAGCGAAATCATGTTAAGTGTTGCTACAAGCGTTATGAGCGCCAAAATAAAAAACATGACATATTTTTCAAGAACCAATGAAGAAACAAGGTCGGGATAAAGGTTTTTCCACGAATTAATGGTAAGGTGAGGTAAGCGCTGCTGTAAGAGCTTGATGACCTCTCGTTCATAGTCGAAGGGGATAAAGAGCCGTTTGATGCGTTTGCCGAGCATGATGATCGTTTTTTTCCAACAGGTGAATGAAAAAATATCGCTCCATTGAGAAAACTGAAGGATGTTGGGCGGGACAAAAGGATTAAGTTTGATCGTGATATTGTCAACGCCTTGTTCTTCAAAAAGCGCATTTAGATAGGGGAGCGAGGTGAAGGCGAAATTGCTATCGTATTCGTCAAGCCCGATACGAAAAATGCCGGCAACTTCAACAACTTTTTTATTTAAGAATATTTTTTTTCTGCCTCCCGGTTCTGGGATGAGAAGGCTGAGCTTATCGCCAACTTTAAGGCGATTTTCTTGAGCGAGTTTATTGCCGATGATGATGCAATTATCTTTGAGCAAGCGCGGGAGTATCGATGTTTGGCGACGTTGAAAAGGTCGGACGATCTTACTCGCCAGTGTTGAGACTTCTTCTTCGCGTACGGCATCAATGCCTTTTATGAATAAGACCGAGCGTATGTTGTTGTGATCAAGAATGACCTGTTTGATGCTGTTACCGCTTATCTGGTGGATGATTGATGGAAATTCTTTTTTGAGTGTGGTACGCAGATCGTCATAATCGAGACGGTTGCCGGGGCTGGAGATGATGACGTTTGCGTTGATTCCTTGCATTTTTTCATGAATTACTTTTTCAAAACCGTTCATGATGATGAGGGTGAGCATGAGGGCAAAGGTGCCGATGAAGATACTTAAAAAACATATTTTTATCATGAAGGAAATGTTTTTGTCTTTGCCTTTGAACCACAAGAAGCGCCAGGCAAGCAGGGCTGGTAGGGTGTTCATCGTTACAACTCCTTAACAAAGAAGACGGTTAATAATTTCTGCGGTCCTTAACGAAATTGCTGCCAACAATGCCGCCTGGCTTGGTTTTGGCGTAGTGTTTGAGTTCTGCGGCAATTTGTGCAATTTGCGGGGTAGTTGTGAGCTCGCGGCGTTCATTGGTGACGATGGCTATCGAGATGGAAACGAGGGGAAATTCGCGTTCTATGCCTTGCCGATCAAAGGTGATAATGTTGCGGCGAGCTTGATCTTCTGCTGAATAGAAAGATGGCGCATCCTTATCGAATGCGGTGCAAATGGCTTGCGCGATTTGTTCAGCTTTGTCCGGCGTTGAGGCGATAATAAAGTCATCTCCTCCAACATGTCCGAGAAAATCACTTGGGTTGCCCTTGTTCTTAACGGCGAATGCAAGCGTTTCTGCGGTGTATAGAATAATTTTGTCACCCATATTAAAACCATATTTGTCGTTGTAAGCTTTAAAATTATCAAGATCGGCATATAACACGGCAAGAGGTGCTGAGAGCCTATTCATGATGATACGATTGATGATCACATTACCTGGCAACTTCGTCAGCGGATTTGAATTTTGATCACGACTAGCTCTCCGCAGGTTCATCAGCACACGAGCTTTAAGTTCAATCGGATCAAAAGGTTTTTTCATGTAGTCGTCGGCGCCCATCTCAACCGCAAGGACCATGTCTTCAACTGCAACCTGACTGGTGAGAATGATGATTGGCAGGTGATAGGTTGTAAAGTTTGCTTTGAGGATATGGGTTGTTTTAAGCCCGTCCAAGTGGGGCATCATGAGATCCATGATGATGCATAAAAGATCTGGATGTTTGGCAACTTGTTCTAATGCTTGCAGGCCATTTTCTGCCAAGATAATTTCGTGATCGTCTGCTAACGTTTTGGCGACAGCCTCGCGCATGGAGGGAGAGTCGTCAACGACGAGAATTTTACTCATGAGATATCTCTTCCCATAACTTTTCTGCGTTTATGATTAACACTAAGGCATCATCCCCAAAGTCAGCGTGTCCAGAGAAAAGCTCAAATGCTTTTTCTTCAAAATTAAGGGGACGAATAATAAGTTCTTCTTGGCCCAGTATATCATGAACGTGAACGGCAATATAGTGCTTGTTGTGATGGAGGATGATGATGTTATTGGCCTCAGCGCTCCCTTTGCAAATGGTTAGTTCAAATACGGCACTCAGCTCAAAAAGCTTTACAGGTTTACCTTGCCACAGAATGATGCGTTCGCCTTCAGCTTCTTGTACGCGTTCTTGTTCATAGGGGATGACTTCAGAAATTGCTGAGAAAGGTAAGGCATAATGTTGTCCACACACCAAAAAGTGCAGAAGCCGTTGAATGGCAAGATATGATGGGATGCTCATGGTGAATTTTGTTCCAACGCTTTCTTGCGATTCAAAAAAAAGTTCGCCGTGCATTTTGGCAATAACATCTTTTACGGCGTTCATGCCGATGCCGCGGCCAGATGTTTGTGTGAGTGTTTCTTTGGTGGAAAAACCGGGAATGAAAATAAATTGAAAAAGTTCTTGCGGAGAGAGTGTTGCTGCCTTGACCGGATCAATGAGCCCTTTGGCAACGGCTTTTTTGCGGATGTTTTTCAAATCGATTCCTTGCCCGTCATCTTCAAGGGTGATCATAGTTTTATTGCCACTTGTTGCGAAGGTAAGTTTTATCACGCCCGCTTCTGGTTTTCCTGCGGCCAGTCGTTCTGTCGGAGTTCTGACCCCATGATCAATAGCATTTTTAATAAGATGGATGAGCGGATTTTGCATGCCTTCTAAGAGGCTTTTATCGAGTTCAACATCGCGACCTTCAAATATAAAGGTGATTTTTTTCTCATGCTCCTGCGCTAGGCTGGCGATGAAGGTGCGCAGGTCTTGTTCGATGCTTTCAGCTTTTGCCAAGCGTGCATTAAGGATTGCGTCTTGGAGTAATTTGACATGTTTATCAAGTGCTGCGACTTGTGCTTCAAGATTGACCGCGACTTCCCATGCATCATCTGAGCGGCGAAATTTTTTGAGGAGTTTTTCAAGTTTTATTTTGCAGGAGAGGAGTCGGTTTACCTCATTAATAAGGTGATCTATTTTTGAAAGAGGAACGTTTAGTATGGGGTCATGTTTTTGTTGCCATATTTTTTCTTCAATAGCATCGAAGTTTATTTTTGTTGCCGTGATTTTTTTGCCTTGCTGAGCGGGTGCTGCTTGTTCTGTTCGCGCTTTTTTTATTGCGGAAACTGCTTGTTTAAGTGCTTGATTTCCCTGGTGCGTTGATTGGTCGCCCTTCGAGACGCTCGCTTGAGCTCGCTCCTCAGGGAGACCGGTAGAAAGAGGTGAGGCGGTTTTTTGTTCATTTCCCATTTCAACCCGTTCGACTGGTTTATTTTTTTGCAACCAGGTCAGTGATCCTGTAGGTAAAAGTGCAGTAAGTGCCGGTTGTTCGAGTGCTGTGGTGAAGAGAATAATAAAAGCATATGCGTATTTGGGGTCCTGGGCGTACGTTGGGATCGTGGTGATAACGGTGCCATTTTCATTAATTTTTTGTGTGGTGGCAAGCAAGTCTTTTTCTAGTGATGCTTCGTTGGCGTGGACGAAGTAGCTGACGATGGGGCGGCCTTTTGCAAATGTTTGGGTGAGCATTAATTTTTCAGTCTCTGAAAGTTGGCGTATGTCGTTAGCTTCAAGACCGAGTTGGTGGTAGTCGATGGAGGATGTGGCTGGTTGTTCGCCATGTTTGAGGATGCTTAAAATCGTGGTGATGGCGTTAGTGATTTGGGTAAGTACCTCGTCCGAAACCGCAAGCGTTCCTTTGGCGATGTTGCTAATGGTAGTTTCAAGATCATGGATAATTGTTGCTGCTTGTGCAAAGCCGCACATTTTTGCGAGTCCTTTGGCGGTATGGAGCGTGCGCATGCATTGCGTGGTAATGAGCGTATCAACTTCGTGGTTTTCCGCCCATGATTGTTTGAGTGCTTCAATTTCTTGATTGGATTGATTGACAAGGTTTTGCAACTCTTGCAATGCGGTGGATTCAGGCATAGCGTGCTCCCTTTTTTCAAGCCCCGCGTTATGTGGGGCTTTCTCCCTTTTTTTGTGACATGCTTGCGTTCGGCTGGGGTAATTTTTTATCTTTGCCCCAATAACTTGTTTAAAGTATACTAGGGCGGTGGGTTGAAGAGAAGAAAATCATGAGAGAGGCTAATGCATAATGGTTCCGCCGACAATTTTTCGATATAAAAATTATCGATTTTTCTTTTTTTCTCGTGAAGAACCACGGGTGCATGTGCACGTGTCGTCTCAGGATGGAGAAGCAAAATTTTGGTTAACGCCGGTTGTTACGCTTGCAGACCACAGTGGACTTTCTGCAAGGCAGCTTCGGGAACTTATAAAGGTGGTAGAAGATCATGCCAAAGAAATTGCCCAGGCATGGGAAAAACACTTTGCCCATCGTTGAAATACAAAATGTTTCAAAAGAAGGGCTTTGGATTTTTATTAAGGATAAAGAGTTTTTTATTCCATTTGCGGAATATCCTTGGTTTAACAAGGCGACTATTGAGCAAATTCACGATTTGCAGTTTTTGCATGGAAAGCATCTTTATTGGCCCACATTAGATATTGATATTGATGTTGATGCTTTGAAGTATCCATACCAGTATCCGTTGAAATATAAATAGATCTCTTCTGAAACCCCGTCGCCCTGTGGGCGGTGGATTCGACTACGCTCACCACGAACGGGGTTTTAATAAACCGTTCGCCCTGAGCGAAGCCCTTCTTAGGGCGAAGTCGAATGGGTACGAACGGTTTCAGAAGAAGTCTAATAAAAGAAAACAAGAGAGGTGCCATTCATGGTTATAAAAAACGTATCACGTGTGGTTGTGCACATTGCTGTCGCTGTATTAACCCTCGGCCTTGTGCCTGGGTGCATTAAGTATCATAGAACGTTGCCAACCGAATTTCCACAAGGAGAGAAGAAGAAAGATTATAGCCTGGTGACGGCTGCTTATGTCAAGTCGGCCAAGGTGTATGATCAATTTTCAACGCAGGCGATTTTTGATGCTTTGTGGTTATCTGACGATGTGCGCGTGGCTTATGCAAACATGTATTGCTCAAAGCGCGGCAAATCTGCCGATGATACCGAAGCGTTTATGACGCGCCAGCGCGAAGAAAATAAGCACTGGGTGATGCTCTACGTGCTTGCCGATGTGCGTGATCGCCAAAAGACTTCGTTGTCTGATAAAAATGCGCCATGGACATTCTACCTTAAAATGGGTGACTATATGGCAAGTCCGATCAGCGTTAAGGAAGTTGAGCTTGAGCCAGAGTACCAGGCGCTGTTTGGTAAGCAGTACAACATGTTCAAGACAGCCTATGCGGTTAAATTTCCCGTGCGTGAGGAAACCGAAAAAACAGAAGAAAAATCTTCAGCGGTTCACTTGATTATTGAATCGGTTAACAAATCGGTGACGCTTACCTGGCCAGCCGATATTCGATTAGATGCGAAGAAAAAGGTGGTGCATAATGAAGATTTCTATTGGGGCTGATCACCGCGGATTTGAGCTTAAGCATTTGATTATTGAGCACTTTGGCTGTGCTTGTCATCCCGGTCCATTATCACCCCGGACTTTGAGCCGGGGCGGGGTCCATCCTATTGCATCAATGTGCTGTGAATTTCTCGATGTTGGCACCTTTACGGCCGACCGGACCGATTACCCGCTTTATGCCAAAAAAGTGTGTGCTGATGTGCTTGCCGGGCATGCCGAGGCGGGCATTTTGATTTGCGGTTCAGGTGTTGGCATGTCAATTGCTGCTAACCGTTACAAAAGAATCTATGCGGCCTTATGCTGGTCGGTTGAGGTTGCTCGGCATGCCAAGGCGTATGATGGTGCTAATATTTTAGTCTTGCCGTCAGATTTTGTTGAGCCGGAGATTGCCTTTCAGATGATTGCTGTTTGGCTCGAGACTCCTTTTGACGGCGGGCGTTATGAGCAGCGGCTGTGCATGATTGATGAGTGATTGCGTATTTTGTGCATGTGTGCTGTCCTTCTAATATATTTTTCGTTCGCAAGAGTCTTGGAGAAGCTAGTTGCAGAAAGCATCGTCACTAGCTTCTCCGTTCGATTTTTACATTAGATTTTTTGCATAACCATTGGGTTTTGTTTTTCAATTCTTAAATTTGGATATAAAATCCCGTTCGCCCCGCGCACCCTGAGCGAAGTCGAAGGGAGCGGAGCCCTTCTTAGGGCGCAGTCGAATGGGTGCTAACGGACTTGTTTATTCAAAAATACAATTTCAACGTTGTTGAGC
>CAZBUZ010000016.1:0-15945 GCA_964495205.1 uncultured Pseudomonadota bacterium
TTTAAAAATTAAGATTTTAGTTTTTTAGTCTCACATGTATCTGAACCTAGACAGGCCTGTATGGTAGGATAAGAAAATATATTTTTTTCTTTTACAGGTGTGTCTTTTTAAGTACAATGGGATTCCGCTTCGTAACTTATTTTTTTGGCTTAATACATGGAATCTGATGGCTTATGATCAAGAATAATAGATTGTTTTTATATGCATGTTTTATTGCTTGTCCATTGATTATTTATGGAGTTTTTATACATTCTTTTGAGCAGAAAACGGAAGACGCTCGTTTTATTGGTGTGCATTCATTAAAGGTACATACCCTTTATGGGGACTTTGATGTTAAGGAGCCTGTTTTACAAGAGCTCTTTTTTTGTGATGCTTTGTTGCGTGTACGGGATATTCATCAATATGGTTTTGTTAAGTATCTTCATCCTGAGGTGGCTGAATATTCGCGTTATGTGCATAGTGTTAACGTGTGGGCGCTTTTGCGATTGTTTGGCGCTTCTGTTGAGGAACAAATTGGGGGGCTTTTGCATGATGTTTCTCATACGGTATTTTCTCATGTAGGCGATTTTGTATTTAACCATAGCTCGATGCTTACCGCATATCAGGATGATATTCATAAATCATTTTTGATTAAAATGGGTGTGGATAAAATTCTACAACGTTTTGGTTTTTCAATGACCTTGTTTGACCAAGAATTTTCTCGTCTTGATCAACGCAGCCCCGATATCTGTGCCGATCGTTTTGAATATACCATTATGGCTGGATTGCTGACGACGAAGAAAGATTCATCTGATACGCTTATTACTCATCGTGATGTTGCATCGATTATTAATGTTTTAGCTTTTGATGATCGCCTGCAAAAATGGTATTTCGTTGATCAATATTGGGCAAAAAAATTTGCGATGATTTCATTGGAAACCACTGAGCGAGTTGTTGGTTCTGCGTGGAATCACTTGATTTATAGCTGGATGGCAGATGCGATTTGTGAGGCCTTTAAGATTGGATTGATATCTCATGACGAATATCATTATTCACTTGATTCATTAGTATGGGAAAAGCTGAACAAAAGTTCCAATAAGGTTATAATATCTGCGTTGCATAAAATAAAACATTATGAAGATTGCTATAGATTGTGTGACGATAAGGAAGCTTTTGATGTGATTATTCATACAAAGTTTCGAGGCATTAATCCATGGGTTGTTGTTGATGGTGAATTCAAACGCCTTACGGAGATAGATGAAGAGTTCTCACAAGCATATGAACGAGTGCGTAAACTTATTATTGATGGTTGGCGCGTAAAATTCATTGGCCCCTGTGCAGGTCAACCTCAAAATGTTCGTCAGGTAATTTCGTAATCATGGAAATAAAAACGATTTACGGTACGATTTCTATCGCTGATCAATTGACGCAGCATGTTTTTGCATTTCCCGTTCTTGAGCGATTAAAAAAAATTAATCAGTCTGGCGTTGCGGCCTATGTTATTCCGCAGCTTTCTTCTTGGTCAAGGTATGAGCATAGTGTTGGGGTATGGACATTGTTAAAACATTTTAATGTTTCGCTTGAGGAGCAGCTTGCCGGTTTATTGCATGATGTTTCGCACACTGCTTTCTCTCATGTTGGTGAGTTAGTTCTTGGCCATGAAACTCATCATGCTGATTCATATCAAGATACCATCCATGAATGGTTTTTGCGTGCTCAAGGTGTTGATAAAGCGCTTGCTGGCCAAGGGGTAGCCTTGCGTGATGTTTTGCATAAAGCGGGGGCGCATGCAGCATTGGAGCAAGATTTACCTGATCTTTGTGCCGATCGCTTGGATTATAATCTCAAGGCAGGGGTTTTATGTGAATATATCAGTGAGCAAGATGTGGCCATGGTGCTGAATGCCTTGAGGTTTGAAAAGGGGCAGTGGTTTTTTGTTGATCATGATGTTGCTCAAAAATTTGCTATGCTTGTTCTTCATAATAATGAACATATTTGGGGTGCCGTTTGGAATGGCTTGATTTATGAGTGGGCAGCGCAGGCTTTAAAACGAGCTATTGCATTGGCTATGATTTCTCTTGATGAACTTCACTTTTCAACGGATGATATTTTGTGGAATCGGTTATTGGCGAGTGACGATGTTGTCATAAAAAATCTCTTGTATAAAATCTTTCATTATCAAGATTTTTATCGTTTGGTGGCAACCGAGCACGATGCTGATATGGTTATTCGACCAAAATTTCGTGGCATTGATCCCTTGGTCAAGGCGGATGATGGGCTGCAGCGATTATCGAACATAGATCATTGCTTTGCGCAAGCATATAAGCGCGTTGGTGACTTGATGATGCGGGGATGGTTTGTTAAACTGCTTGTATAATCAAAGAGCTTGCGTTGTCTTAACCAATAAAAAGCGAGTTAAAGGGATCTTATGCAAAAAAAATATTCTTTATGGTGGCATATACAACAGGATGCCCGGTGGTTGACGTTTTCCAATATACTTTCAGTGTTGAGGATTCTATTGGCGCCGGTTGTTGTTTTTGGATTAGCCTCTCACCAATGGATGCTTGCTTTTGGGGTCTTTGTTTTCGCTAGTTTTACCGACTTGCTTGATGGTTATTTTGCGCGATTATTGCGTGAGCAAACGAATTTGGGTAAGGTGCTTGACCCGCTCGCCGATAAGATTTTTTTGTTGACGTTGTTTATTTCTCTTGCTTTTATTGATTCTCCTTCATTTAAAATTCCTTTATGGTTTGTTTTATTGGTTGTTGTTCGAGAGGTGCTCATTGTTTTGGGTAGTTATGTCATTATAACAACGCACGAACATCCTAAGGTCGAGCCAATTATCTGGGGTAAACTAACCACCTTTTTTCAGATGTCTTTTATTTCCTGGTTATTTATTTGTCGTTTTTTGCAGTGGGAACCAGCAAGAACATATTATGTTCTTTTGATTTTGCTTGCATTGTTTTCGCTGATCTCTTTTATGCAATACCTCAAAAAATGTTTCATGTATTTGTTTGAGGGTGTTGCTTCTCGGTTGTAAAAATAATTTTTGCAAACAGGTACTTAAGCCAGAATACACAAGGCTTAAAATCCTTTTTTTTACCCTATAATTCAGGGTTGATTTTTTAAAAAAAGTTATCATACTAACACTCAGTTTTGAGAGCGTATGAAAATTTAAGGAAAAATAATGCTCAAGTTACAGTCCGTTTTTTGGTTAAGTTTTATTGCTTATACTTTCGGTGTCGTAGGCAGTATTGATGTTGTACATGCAGCCATTGTTGATGCTTCATCCCTGATGCAAAAAAGAGATGCGACTCTTGAGTCTGAAGATAATGATGTTATTTCTCGTGATGAGCTTGCATTGCTTAAAGAGCAATTAAAAGAAAATACGGGTCTTGGAGATGAGCTTCATAATGGCCTTTCAGGATTGTCACTTAAAAACGATGAGCATTATGTTTGGCTTTTTTTAGGTGCGGTTTCTGTGTTGGGGTTGTTGACCGTGGGGAAAGTGTTCAGTATGTTGAGCGCAAAAGATAATAAAGAGGCTAGCAGCTCAGAATCTTCAACAACAGGGCAAGGAAGCCATACCTCTACTGCTTCGCCCGGATCTCATGCTGCTGGAGTAACCACGACAAGGCCAAGTGTTCCTCATCAGCCTGCACAGGGAGTTATTAGGAATGTGCCAGATGGTTTTAGTGTTCGAGTTTTTCGGGATGAGGCACATGATGGAATACATGTTGAGGTGAGTAGGCAGAGGCGAGATGCAAATCCCCTTATCGTACCTGCCGTACCAGATGGTCAAGCTGAGGCTCGTTAACTCAAGAGAAAAAAGATGAAAAATTGAACTTGTTGGTAAGGTGTTTTATTTGTCTAATGTTTTTAATGCGGAGGCATTTATTATGAAAAAAATAATCTCATTGGCTTTTGCCATGGTTTGTGCATCAGGCCTTATGCTTGCAAACACAAACGTTAACGTTGATACAGACGAAGCAGCTGCTGCTCTTGGTCAAGAATATGCAGCTCAGATGATCAAAGACGGTAAAGTTGAAGAACTTACAGCAAAACTTGAAGATGCTGCAAATGGTTTGACAACACTTTCTTTGAAAAATAATGAAAAAGCATTGTGGTTTACTTTTGGTGTCGCTACAGTTGTCGCTGGTTACCTTGTTTGGAAGTTTGGTCCAACTGCGTTTGGTACCGTAAAAGGGAAAGTAAGTGGTTGGTTCAATAAGACAGGAGAAACTCCAGCTGAAGCAACACCAGCTCCAACTCCTGAAGTTGCTCCTGAGGCAGTAGTGACGCCTGAAGTAACACCAGCACCAGCTGAATCAACACCAGCTCCAGTTGAAACAACAACTCAAGCAACTGGTTCAACTGAAACAGCAACTCCAGTTGAAACAACGACTCCTGCTGAGTCAACTCCAGCAGCAGCAACTACTACGGTCGAATAAGTAATTAGGTTAATATAGCACTTATAAATACCGACCGACAAGATTAAAAGCAATAAGAGACGTGAGGAAAAACTTCACGTCTCTTATTGCTTTTATGGGTTTAACAAACGCCATATTTGTGGTATAACGGGGAGGTAGTTTTGGTGGATTAATTAAAAAGAAGGCGTTATGCATATGAACATAAAAATAACAATTTTGTGCGGTGCATTACTGTGTTTTGGTGGGGAGGCTTTTGCCAAGCAGTTTGTTTTACCGAAACAAAAAGTAAAAAAGTTATCAAGGAACGAGCTTAAAGAAGCTATTGGCCAAGAAATAAGGGATGCATTTACCTTATCAACGAACATTGCTCACGGTGCGGGGGTATGCCAAGTTTCTCTCGGTGGGTTTGAAGATTTTTTGCATAAAAAACGTTCAACTTTTATTTCTGAAGATGCGTATCTGAGCTTATCTCCTTTGCAAAAATCACTTGGAGCGTGGCATATGGAGATAGCAGTATTGCAACAAAAATTTTCTCAGTTGATTGAACGTTTAGTTGACAATCAAAAGCCATTTAAAAAAGCTTCTCGCGTGGCGCTTGATGATGCTTGGGTGCTTATGCAGAACGTTAAGTGTAAGCTAAAAGAGCATGCCGATGAGACTGCACGCTTAAACAAGCAGTTGGCAAATGTTCCTGCTGATAAGTTATCCAATAAGCTTGCTGTTTTTAAAAATTTTACCACTATGGCCCAAGACGCAGTTGCTGCGGTGCAAAAAATGGGAACACAGATGAATAGGTGCGAAGGTTTAAAAATCGCATGAAAAAAAATTTTATTGTTGTTGGTGAACTTTCAGGAGATAGGACAGCTGCTTGGTATGTTAATAAAAGAATGCAGCAAGATGCTCATTGCTATTGGGAGGCTGTGGGAGGTAATTTTCTTCATGCCCTTGGGGTGGTGTTGTATGAGCGGTTTGAAAAGCTCAATGTAACAGGAGTATTCGAAGTAGTTATTCATGTTCTCCATATGTTACGCATGATGCGTCGCATGGTTGAGCACATTGTAAAAAATAAATTTGATGAGGTTGTGCTTGTTGATTTTCCAACTTTTAATTTGATGCTTGCAAAAAAGCTTAAGCGAGTGGTACCTCATATAAAAATAACCTATGTTTCTCCGCCGCAGCTGTGGTGTTGGGGGGCTTGGCGTGTAAAAAAAATAAAAGCTTTGTGTGATGATGTCATTGTAATCTATCCATTTGAGGTCGATTGGTATAAAAAACATGGGGTTGAGGCGCAATGGCTAGGGTGCCCTGTTTATGATGCATTAATCCCTTTTGTTCAGAATGCTATTCACAGGGAACCGATTGTTGCATTAATTCCCGGGTCCCGGCCTAATGAGATAAAATATTTGTTGCCGGTTCTTGCTGCCGTGGCGCGAAACCTATACCAGAAATATCCCCAGCTAAAATTTATTATGCCCATAGCGCAGTCATTACAACAAGATTTTATGGAGCGACAATTGCGCAAAGTTGGGTTGCTTGAAAGCAATATTCCTATAACCATGGTGAAGGATGACGCGGAGAAATACCAGTGTTTGCAGTCTTGTTGTCTTGCTATTACGAAGCCTGGAACGGTGACGCTTGAATTAGCACTGCTTGGTGTGCCTGCCGTTGTGTTTTTTAAAATTTCTTGGCCTACCTACCTACTTGGGCGATCTCTTATTAAAGTTAAGCAAATGGCCTTGCCTAATTTATTTTTGGATAATGTAGCTCAACCATATCCTGAATGCATCCAACACAACTGTACTCCTGATAAAATAACGCGACAAGCTGACCGAGTGTTGGCAAGCTTTTTTGGTGACAAGGTTTCTTATAACGCGAAGATGGAATTGTTGGGCAATATTCGTATGTTGTTAAAAACACCTTGATTGTAAAGGGGTATAATAACTTTTTGCCAAATTTTGTGTTTGTGATAGCATGTTTGGTGCTAATAAAAAAATGTAACAACTAAAAGAGGTTTTTATGGCAAGTTATAATCGTATTATTATGATGGGTAACCTAACGCGTGATCCAGAGTTAAAGCAGTTGTCCTCTGGGCAATCTGTTTGTCGTTTTGGTTTGGCTTCAAATCGCCAATTTAAAAACAAACAATCAGGTTCTATGGTGCAGGAAGTTTGTTTTGTTGATGTTGACGTTTGGGGTGCGCAAGCTGATGTTTGTAAACAATATTTAGCCAAAGGGCGGGCTGTTTTGATTGAGGGGCGTCTTAAGCTTGATTCATGGCAAGATGCTGATGGCAATAAAAGAAGTAAACATTCTATTGTTGCTGATCGTGTTACCTTTATGGGTGCTGGCGTAGCTGCAGAGGATGAGCTTGGTGGCGATGATTTTACTCCAGCAAAAACAGAAGAACCAGTTCGTAGGGCAGCCAAGTCATTTGATAATCAACCTATGGCAACAGGAGAGGTTGCTCTTAAGGATGAAGCTCCTTTCGAAGATGATTTGCCATTTTAATGAATAAAAAAAAGCCCCTCGTTTATTTGCGGGGGGCTTTAAGGCATGCGGAGGTCGAAGAATCTGATGCCTTTTATAAGTTTCTTATTTCATCCGGCTCTGGTTGAAGATCAAAATCAAAAGCATCATCATTGAGCGGGTTCTCACTGCTTTTAATAAACGTGTCTTCATCACGATCATCTGATGAGTCGCTAATCACATTTTTTTCATCTTGTGAGGATTTGCCGGCTTCTTGGGTTACGCGGGTGGCGTGTAAGACGTTTTTCTCTTGCGGCATATCGCAATTATCAATAGCATAAGTGGCACAACCAAAATTGATTAGGCATGCTAATAGCACGCATATTAAATATCTCATGCGTCTCCTTTCTCTCTTTGTGAAAAACGCGCCTATGCCTTTAAGCTTTGTGAAAATTGGACATTTTGTCAATTGATAAATAAATTTTCTTATGCGAGCAATCCGACATGGTGTAAGAAAGTTAAGAATGCTTGGCGGTATTGATAGGGTGCTTTAGGATGTATGCGAACATGGCTTCCGAGGTCGCTTTGCAGAAACATTTTTGGGCACGTTGCTGTTTGATAGACTTCGACACCTTCCTGGACGATAGCAAATCGATCAAAAGTGCAATGTTCAAAATAGCACGGTATATTTATGTTATTAATTTCTTCTATCAGCTCAATTGGATTTATATCAAAGAGGCTTCCATTGGCTTGATATTCAAGGATCTTTTTGCCAAGGCCGGCTCCAAGAAGTAATCGATTTAAGAGATTATCAGCCGAGCCAAGAGCCCGATTGAATTGATTATGAAATGTGGTGAAAAGGCTATTGAGTACAAGCGCATCAGCTGTTCTTCTTCCTGTTTTATGAGCTTTTATTGTTGCATACATATTGAGTGCGGCGCTGAAGCAAAATCCAATAAGTACGTTGGGGTTATTGTTTTCTTTGCTCATAAAATCAATTGCTGATTGTACATCAGGATAAGCATTTTTGCCAAAAGCATTTTTGCGCAAAAGCTTATTTTTGCCTTCGCTTGCGCCGATGCCACGCCATTCTATGGCCAAGACGTTAAATTCTTTGAAGAGAAGAGCAAAGGGTGCTGCCCACTCTTTGGTAGGGCTTTCATTGAAGAAATATCCAGGAGCATAGATGAGATTGAGCTTTGCATTAGGGCGCTTGAAATAAAGCGATGATATGCGTTTGTTGTCATCGGTTAGGAGCATGATTTCCTGTGCGCCGTGTTGTTTAATTGCTTTTTTGTGCACGACGGATTTTGGATTTGCAGAATGATCGGCTTCAAAAAAAAGAGGCTTCATCTCTTCTATAAGCTTGAGATCCTCCGGAAGTTGCTTGGTGATATAAAAATCGGGCTTGAATGATTTAGGAAGCAAGGGATATGGTTTTTGTTCCTGAATTTTTGCTTTGCGTGCATATGATTTTGATCGAGATTTGCCGCAGCAAGCTGATGTGGTGTTAATGAATATGCAGCTTGCAATACTAAAAATAATAATTTTTTTAAACATACATTGTTCCTTATCGTTTCAGTTCTCACAAAAAGACTGACAATCGGTGAAAATCCTAGCAGGTTTTGGCTGGTGATGCAATTGATTTTCAACGATTATCTAACAAGGAGCCATAAAATGAATACAATAAGGGCAACGAGGTTGGCGATAAACAGAATATCATTTTTCTTGCGTAATGAAGTTTTAAGTTCTTCTTGTTCCTCGGTTGGGGATTTTTTTGCTTTTTGTAAGGCTAATGTAGCATACATTTGAAAAATCATGATGCCTAATGAAAGGAGAACAAGCGCATAAAACAGAAAATCTATATGAGTAAGATAACCAACTGGAGGCGAAGCTGAATTGATTACTAATTTAAAAAGCACCAGAGATGGGACAAGCGATACAATGTTTGCGATTCGTTGAGTGTCTTCTATCTCAAAAAATAATGAAAAGAGTGCGATAAAGAAAAGAATAAAAAGAGGAAAATAAAGCGAAAAAATATGATTAAATCCGTCTTGTTCAAAATTTATTGCAAATACGGCTACGGGATACGTGATGTCCAGGTTGGTTTGCGTATGGTCTAATTTGGCGCGGATGAACCCTGATGAGGCCGTTACCCCTTTGGCTGACCATGATTGAAAAGTTTTTTGCGCAAATGAGATGTTTTCGCTTTTTGCTTGAAAACATATTTCTTCTGGCGTGACGCTTCGGTTTTGAATGGTAAGATAAAGGACATGATCACCGATAGGAAAATTTTTATATTGGAATTCGCCAGTAAAGGTTGTTTGGACATGATAACTTACCAAAACCTCTTTGCCTACGATTTTAATAATGGGAGCCGAGCGAAAAAGAAGCTTTCCTCCTCTTTGTACAAAGCTGTTTTGTATGCTGAATTGGTCAATGACGTTTAAATCCGTAGATGCTGTTGGAAATTTGAACCATACGATGGCATCTACGAGGAAGCTTGCATCTTTAAAAGAAATGCCAGGAAAGTTAAAAATGTGGCAGCCAACGGTGACATTTGTTGCCAAGTGCTTGGTTTTTTCGTCTACTTGTTCAAGTTTGGGTGCGACATCGGAAGAAGAAAAACGCATGTGTTGATAAATAAGAATAATTGATAAAAAGAGAAAGGTTATGAGGATGGAAGAAATACGAAATGATGTTGTTCTCACATATTTAAAAAAAGCGTCACTCATGGTTTATCCTCTTATGATTTCGATATCTTTTCCAAAAACATGCCGATCATTGGCGTCAAAGGTGATTTTGTAACCACCAATTGATGTGTTTTTCATTTTTTCTATGTTATCTATGATTGATTCTTGGGTGATGTTATTTCCGCAGTCTTTTATTGCGTGTGCGATTATCGCTGCGCTGAGGTAATAGGCAAGCGATAGGATGTTATACGTTTCTGTGGGACAATAACGATCGATGCTGCTTCGATATTCTTTGACCAAGGGCAATGTGCTGTGGAGTGGGTCGGGTACAGAGGAGGTAAAAGTGAAAGGAATGCCGCGCGCTTTGAGGATGCGGTTAACAAAAAGCGTTGAGTCGATGCCAATAAAACTAGTGCCGTAATAGCCTTTTTCGAAAAAATTATTAATGAGGCGAACGGTTGGTATGCTTGTGCCCAGGCAAACAACAACTTTTGGATCAACTTCAACCAGTTCTTGTGCTGTTCGTTTAATATCAACGGTATAGCGGTTATATGCGGCAGTTTTCAAAACCGAAATGTTGCGTTCCTTTAGTAGTTTGGTTAACTCTTGTGCCGCTTCGGTTGAAAAATTGTCGTCAGCATGAAAAAGCGCGATGCGTGTTATTTGGCGTTTGTTGAGCAGCTCTTGTACCAAAGCCTCAAGTTGAGGTTTTAGAAAACCAAGCCCGTTAATGATGTTGTTAAGATTTTTGTTTCTGAATTTCTCATGTCCTGCCCAAGGGAAAAGCATGGCGATATCACCGTTTTTTATTAAAGGAAGTGCAGCAAGAATACTGCGTGTTCCGGTGCAACCAAGAAACATGGTGACACCAAGTTTTTGTAATTTTTTTATGTTTTTCAGTGACTTTTCAGGTTTGCCCTGATCGTCCAGACAGATGAGACGTAACTTTTTTCCATTGACGCCTCCTTTTTCATTGATGAATGAAAAGTAGGTTTCGATGCCATTTTTAATGGTGTTACCATAGAGCCCAAGGTGGCCCGAAAGAAATGCCGACTGACCAAAAACGATCTCGTTAGATTTAGGCGGTATTATGGTGTTATTGTTTTTAGCGATGAGTGGATAGTGCCATAGGCTGCAGAGTGTAAGAAAAAGAATTAAGATAATCATAAGCCCTTCCTTCGTTCTGGTTTATAATTTTTTTATTACCATAGATAAGTTATTTTGTGCGGGTCAACGATTTTATTTTTTTATACGAAATTAATTACTAGAAGCTGTAAAAAACAGCGCCGAAAAATATTTTTTTAACTTGCTTGCTATGTTACTACTTAAGGTTTTAAAGTATGAACGCTTGTATGAGTTAATGGTTAATTTTTAAACAAAGGTGAAAAGATGAGTGTGAAAAATCTGCGCTGTGGTTTTGTTGGTTTTTGGATGGGCGTCGTTACGTTGATATTTTTAGGACAAGCTTGCGCTGTCGTTGATTTGCCCGTTTTTTATCGAGCACCTTTTTTTCAGGGAGAGCAGGAGCACAAGGTTGCTGATTGGTCGACCCAAGTCATGGCGCGTTATGGACAAGGCAATACTTGGGATAGTTATGATAATCAAAGCAAAAAACAGACGTTGCTTAGCGGCGTAGGGCCGATGGATATTGCCCGTCTTGGTTTAGGGACCCCGATTAGTCAAGCAACGCAGCCAAGGACTCATGCTTATTGGGGTGTCGGTAATCAGACTCCAAGTACATTTTCTGGCAACGCTTTGCCGACAGGCAATAATGGCAAAATTGATATCACGGGAAAATTTGAAACGCATGATCTTGGCATTGAGTTGACACAGTTCATCAAATACGGATTTTTTGGCCAGGTCTATGTTCCCTTCAGGGAGGTTAAAATTGATCACCTAGGATACAAAAATAAGGGGGATGCACAGGTTAATGGTGTTGCTGTTGCGCAATTTTTTCAAAGTACTCAGAACTTTGATGCTGTTTTAAAAGAACATGGCATGAAGCCTTTTGCAACGCCTTTTAAAAAATCAGGCGTTAGCGATGTTTCTGTTACCCTTGGTTGGCAGGGCTATGGCAAGATTGGTTCAGAATGGATCATGAACCTCGGCGGCAGGTTGCAGGCGGGGGTGGTTTTACCAGTTGCAGGCGAGCTTGATAAGACGTATGTGGCGGCGGTTCCGCTGGGATATAATGGTGATATAGGATTTACCGCTCATGGCTCTGGTGAGATTAATATTTTTGATTGGATCTCTGTTGGCGCTTATGCAGGAGGCATCATTTTTTTAGAAGAAAGAAAAACGGTGAACATGCGTACGCACGAGGATCAGTCAGGGTGGCTTCGCCTGGGCAAAGGGTTTGCTAAAGTTGAACAGGGAACGCTTTGGGATGCTGGCGGGTACGTGCGCCTTAGTGCGCTGATCCCGGGATTGTCGATTTTTTGCGGATATTCATTTACGCGTCAAGAAGCAACGACGGTGAGGGTACAGGATCCTAATTTCAAAGTTATGTTAACGAGGTTGAATACTAATGTTGCGCCTGTTGTCGTTCAATTGATGGAGAGTACCGAGCAGGGCGATAAGGACGCCATCGTTAATGCAGATCCTCGTCTACAAGCCTGGGAAACACACGTTGTGCATGTGGGGGTAACTTTTGATTTAGGTTGGAAAAATCTACGGCCTCGGTTGCAGGTCGAATATTCGCATCCATTTGATGGACAACTAACTTTTAAAACCCCCGTGTTTGGCGGTACCATTGGATTGCAGTTTGGTCTTGGGTTCTAAGGATTATGTGGAGATGAATTATGGCAGATCGATATACAGAAATAACTCATAAGGGATGGCTTCAGAATATTTCTGAATCGTTTATGGGGGCTTTGTTTGGATTTGTTTTGTTTTGTTTATCATTTTTGGTGTTGTGGTGGAATGAGGGCCGTGTTAATCCTGCTTCTATTGCCAAGCAGAGTATTCCCCTTGCCATTGAACGTGTGGAGCAAGCGCATTCTGGACAATTTGTATCGGTGAGCGGTCCTATCGAATCAACAGAATTATTAGGAGATGAATGGCTTAAGCCAGCTCCCTACATTTTGTTAATGCGGCGTAGTGAGATGTATGCATGGACAGAGCATAAGCATACTGAAACACGCAAAGAGGTTGGCGGGGGAACGACCGAAATAACAACCTATTCATATGAAAAAAAATGGACTGAGCATCCTTCGCAATCGGCTCATTTCAAACACTCAGTAGGACATGAGAATCCCACTCAAGCGATTAAGGGCGCGCGTTTAGGTGTTAAGTCTGCAAGAATAGGAGCCTATGTTGTTGATCCAAGCTACATAACATTGCCCGGTATTTTCAACCATGATGCTTTAGGCTCCCAAGGCCTTACATTGGTTCCATTAACGTCAGAAAAACTAATGCCAAATACCTCTGCACGCATAGCAAAGGATTATCTTTTTCGTGGGACTGGATCAGTTGATAGCCCTGTTGTTGGTGATATTCGCATACGGTATTATGCAATAGAGCAAAAACGATTAATGACGGCTTTTGGCAAGCTGGACGCTGGCCGCATTGTGCCTTATGCGTATGCTGCTGAGCATGTCTTTTGTCAGATTCGCCTAGGTAATCGTGATGAAGCAATTGTTCATATGGCATCTGAATTTACCACCGAACGGTGGATATTGCGTGGTATTGGCTTTGGCATGATGACGATTGGCATTTTGTTGCTTTCTGGCCCAATACACGCCATTTTGGGTGTTTTGCCATTGTTGAGCGAAATAAGTTCAGCACTATTTTTTGTGATTTCGCTTGTCATTGCATTTGGCTTATCATCCATTACCATCTTGTTGTCGATGATTTTTCATAATATTTGGTTATTGCTTATGGTTGTAATCGTGTTTTCTGCTTTTATATTTTATGGTTATTATAAAAGAAAGAGAAAACATTTAATGACAACAAGTGGGGGGTGATGAAGTGGTTATAATTAGTCATCACGGGGTTGGTCTGATAGATTAGTTATTGGGACCTGTTTTATAAATATTTTTAAAAGCTGTGCGATTTCGCTTTTATAGAACCAAAGGATAGTGCCGTCGTGGATCCATCTGTGGTATTTAAGCACCATGAATTGATTAAAGCTGTTTACCAGCTTTGAAATCATTTCGGCGTTATATTCTTGAAACGTATGATGAATTATACTTTGTACCCATTTTTCGCATTCCTCATGAGGAATCAATGAGCCGTCTTCATCTTTACAAGAAATTGATGGAGATGGTATTGAATCGTCGAAGGTGAGGGTAATGTCATCAAGATCAATTGGTTTTTCGGACATTGCTAATAGCGCAGATGCAGGTAGAAGCAAGAGACTTATTGTGGTAACGATGAGTTTTTTTTTCATAGTACCCATTTTTTTTGTGATCCTCTCTGTGTTTTGGGAAATAAAAATTATTAATTTGTTGTATAGTGTATCAGTACGAAATAGAAAAACATAGTATTTTGCAGTAATATTGGGGTTTATCATCCAGGTGAGACGATAAATTATTGCTTACGGCTTAAGATTAAGTTGTCATGTCATGTTAATGCATCTTTCCAAGCTTTTTTAGGCATGCTAAACTGTCTTGTGGTTGTAGAGAACTAAAAGGTATTGTGCCATCTAAATCTGGCGAAAGTTAGCATTATGAATTTAATTTCGAATATAAAAGTACAAGTTGTAAATCTGATAAAGCAGCTTTTTGCGGTTCGCGATGATCAATTGACTGGGGTCGATTTTAAATTAAATGTCGACAAAGATCGTTCTTTTGGCGATTTGAGTTGTAATGTTGCTATGGTCTTGGCTAAGCAGTTGGGAAAAAATCCGCGAGCTTTGGCTTTGGAACTGCAACAGGCGCTCTTATTGCCGCGCCCTGAATTTGATGGGCTTATTCAAACCGTAGATATTGCTGGTCCAGGGTTTATCAATATTACACTGACGCCAGCGGCTTGGCAGCAGGTAGCACAAGACCTTTTTTTGAAAAAAGATGAAAATTTTAAGCTTGGGACTGATGATAAACATTTGCGTTATCAGATCGAATTTGTTAGCGCCAATCCAACCGGCCCGCTGCATCTTGGACATGGGCGTGGCGGGATCATTGGTGATACGCTGGCTCGTGTTCTGGCATTTTTGGGGCATGAAGTTACCAAAGAATTCTACATCAATGATGCCGGCAATCAGATTAAATTATTGGGGCAATCGTTCAAGGTACGTTGCTTGCAAGAACTCGGCCGTCATGATGAGCTTCCAGAGGGTGGGTATGCTGGATTATATCTTGTTGATTTAGCCAAAACATGTGTAACGGAATTTGGGCAGCGATTGTTTGATAAAGACGATGATTTTTTTGCGCATTACGCAAAGGATCATATGTTGCAACTTATCAAGCATGATTTAATCGCTTATGGGATAACATTTGATGAGTGGTTTTCAGAAAAGACCTTGCATGATAGTGGGGCTGTTGATGCTGCATTGGATCTCCTCAGTAAAGCAGGGCTTTTATATGAACAAGATGGCGCATTGTGGTTTCGAGCAACGAATTTTGGTGACGATAAAGATCGCGTGATCAAGAAGGCCAATGGGGAGCTAACCTATATTGCTGGTGACATTGCCTACCATAAAAATAAATTTGATCGTGGTTATGATAAGATGATCAATATTCTCGGGCAAGATCATCATGGCTATGTTAAACGACTTAAAGCAACAATGCAGGCGCTTGGGTTTGATGCGGATAAGCTTGATGTTATTCTTTATCAACTGGTATCAATAAAAGAAAATGAAGAGCTTGTGCGTATGTCCAAGCGGGCTGGAACATTTACAAAATTGAGTGATGTTATTGAAGCTGTTGGGCCTGATGTTGCTCGTTTTTTCTTTTTGAATCGCAAGGCAGATGCTCATTTGGAGTTTGATTTAGCGATAGCATTGAAGAAAACTGACGAGAATCCGGTGTACTATATTCAGTATGCCTTTGTCAGAACGGGCAGTTTATTGGCCAAAGCACACGAATTTGACGAGCTCAAATCTTTTTTGGCTGCAATTGCATGTGATGACGAGGCAGCTTGCCAAGCCGTTGTTGGGTATTTAGGCGAGGCTGAGGTTGCCTTGCTGAAAAAGATGCTTTTCTTGTCTGATGTTTTGATGAATATTTCACAAACGCATCAGATGCATGTGTTATCGTATTATACCTGGGAACTTGCTAATGCTTTTCACAATTTTTACACCAACAATAGAATTATTGAGCCGACTGACATGCAAACAACTAAGATGCGTTTGTTTATGGTAAGTTTGGTTCGAGAGACACTGGGGATATGTCTTGATCTTTTGGGATTAAGCAAGCCAGAGAGGATGTAAGCATGTT
>CAZBUZ010000017.1:0-8719 GCA_964495205.1 uncultured Pseudomonadota bacterium
TCCTGTTTCGCCTTCGATTTTTTCAATGGCTATTGTTTTGCCTGGGATAGCTTGATATTGCTTGCCGCCCGTTTGAAACAAGGCGTATTGTTCAAAAATAGGTTTTTGTGTGCGCTCCATAATATTGCATTGCCTTTCAGAAAATCATCGTCATTTGATTATTTACTCATAAGTAAGAACGGGTTAAAACATCACTAATTGTAGCAAACTCGCTTTTTATGTCCAGTAAAACTCTTCGGCCTTGACACGATGCGTAAAGATGACGCTGGTTACAGATAGAAAATTTTTTACTTGTGTGATAATCCTTGCTTTAGCCAGAGATAAGTTCTTTGAGTGCGGCGGCTGTTTGCGGTGGAAGGTTATCATAGATGAGCGCTAGAAATTCATTGGCGTGTTGCGTTATTCTTTGAAAAGCATTGCTATTAAAGAATTGTATCATATCAGCGATTTCATTTTCTGTGAGGTTTGCAAGGATGTACTGTTTCATTGTATGGGTAAGATGAGCTTCGGCCTTTTTTTCATCAAGATTAAGATACGGTGCAAGTTTAGTAACAATACGGATAAGCGCTGTCTTGATGTTATTAAACTTTGATGTTTCGAATAGTTGATCGATGAGTTGCATTTTGTGTTGATTTGTATTGGGATTACGAGTTGCCGGTGTTATAAGAATGTAACTTGATGATGATCGGTGACTTTTAAGAAGATCTCGGATTTGTTGATAGTCTTGCGGTTGGCTTGTTAGTGCGTTGGCTTGTTCTTTATGTGCTGTATTATCAGAAGATGTAGCTTGTTGTATGCTATCATCCAATGACTCGACGATGATATACAGGAACTTTGTGCAGGTTGCTTGATTATTTTGGGAAAACTTTCGTAGGGAAATCATTTCTATCGCAGTGCAAATTTTGAAAATTTTTTCTCTTGCTTGCGTCATTATTTTTTCTACTGGCAAGGAGCAAACCATTATTTTGAAATCGACAGGAGACGCTTCGGTTGTTGAACTCGAGAACGTCATGTGTGGTGTAAGTACCCCCAGCGTAAATATCGCTAATGATAATAATTTTTTATAATCCATGTTAAGAACCCCCGTATGTTATTTATTGCGTGCTCTTGTTTTTATACTACTGGTGTTTGTACGATACTTTTTCACGTTTTATAACTCTTTAAGTTTGAAGTATCGGTTTTAAATCGTCAATTGGGGTCCTGGCGCATCAAATAGAAATAAAACTGGTTAAATATTATTATTTGAATTTTTGAGATTGTTACCAGGTTGTTAATTCTTCAAAGAGGGTGGTAAGTGTTTGGTTATTGCTTGTTGTATGTGGTGGTTCTATGATGAGTGGAAGATGTGCGAGGGCTGGGTGGTTTATAAGTGCCTTAAGGCTTTTTTTCCCGATAAGCCCTTGTCCGGGAAGTGCGTGTTGGTCTTTTTTGCTGCCACATGCTTCTTGAGAATCATTAAAATGTATGAGCTTTATATTTTCAAGTCCTATGGTGGAAGATAATGTTTTAATAAAATCTTCAGCGTTATCAAGCGGATATCCATAAGAAAATGCATGAGCAAAGTCGACACAAAAGCCTATTTTTTCCGGATAATCGAGTAGTTGTTTAAGTGTGACAAAGTCTTGAAAGTCATTACCAATGGTGCGGTTTCCATGGGCACAGTTTTCAAGTAGTATTTGCGCATTTGTTTCGACTTTTAATAATGCATTAAGCATCTTTGCCAAGCTTTGAATTCCAGCTTTTTTGGCATATGGATCATCTGGCGTTGTTGGATGGTCTTTGGCAACGCCAGCATGTACGACCAGATAGGGGATCTCAAGCTTTTCTGCTAATCTAAGCTCTTTTTTTAAAAGCCCCTTGCTGACAATAAATCCTGTTGGGTTGCCTGTAGCAGGGTTAACCCAGTATGAACTATGCAGAAACAGCGTAGAAAAATGTTGTTTCTTCAATTGCAAAAAAACTTCACGCTCTGCATCAATAGATAAATAAGAACTTTTTTTTCGAGGACACGTGAGAAAAAATTGAAAATGACCAAGGTTAAAAGCAAGAGCTTCTTGAGCCATTTGTAGAAGCCCTTGCGTAATTCTTATGTGTAGGCCAATGCGTTTAGTGTCCAATATATTCCTTGAGCGTTTTTTCATCAAAGTGCGGAAGGAGAGCTTGATAAAAGTCATTCTTGATGCGTGCAAAACCATCCTTGCTTGTTGATTCAAATCGTAAGCAAATAACCGGTTGGGTATTAGATGCTCGTAGGAGACCCCAGCCATAGGACATTGAAGCACGAATTCCATCGATAGTCAAAAGCTCGGCATCCTTGCGTGAAGAGAAGATGTTTTTAACATGATCGACAATGGCGACCTTCTGTGCATCAGATGCACATTTGATACGGATTTCTGGAGAGCTTTCTTTGGGGGGGAAGATCTCGAGCAGTTTTTCAAGTGATGTGTTTTTTTCTATAAGAATTTCAAATAATCGTAATGCGGCATATATGCCGTCATCGTACCCAAAATAACGATCATTAAAGAAAAAATGACAACTCAGTTCACCGGCCAGTTTAGCTTTATGTTCAGCCATTGCCTTTTTTATAAGCGAGTGGCCAGAGGGGGATATGCATGGCTTTGCTCCCCATTGCGTGAGCAATTCGATAAGGCTACTTGAGCTTTTGATATCAAAAACAATAGGTGCGCCTGGAAAATCTTGCAGCGTTTTTTGTGCGTAGAGCGCAAGCATTTTATCGCCTGCTACCAATTCACCAGACTTTGTCATAGGGTTCATGCGATCGCAATCACCGTCAAGACCAAGCCCTACGCAAAGGCTTGGATCTTCTTCCAGCATTTTTTTAACATCTTGCATATTTTCAGGGACGGTTGGGTCGGCTTCATGATTGGGAAAATTGCCATCTGGTTCTGGAAATAAAAGTTTAACGTTCGACCAGTTCATGGCCTTTATCAGTTGTGGGAATACCGTGCCCCCAACTGCATTGCCGCAATCAACAACCGCATTAATGGGTAAATTTTTCAAGTGATCAAAGTGGTTTGCAAGGAAAGAGACGTATTCATCAATAATATCATATGTCTTAACCGATCCAGGGGTAGTTGCTATATAAAAATCTTCGGTTTGATAAATGTTTTTTATTTCTTGAACCTGGCTTCCCCATACGCCCCAGGTTTTGATGCCGTTATATTCTTTTGGATTGTGCGAAGCTGTAATAACAAGAGCCAGCGGTGTATTGAGCTTTTGTCGTGCGTAATAAACAACCGGTGATGGTACGAGACCAATATTGACAACGTTAAGGCCGAGCTCGATCGCTGCTTGTATGACATTTTCTTGGATGGGAATAGAATGGCTTCGCGCATCATGCCCTATAACCAAAGTTGTTGCTTCTGGGTGCTTGCGGCGTAGGTAGGTGATAACTGCCTTACCTAATGCATAAGTTTCTTCAATGTGCCAATCTTTTCCTACTACTCCTCGTATGTCATATTCTCTGAATATTGTATAGTTCATTGAGATCTCCTTTTGCCTGAGCCCGTACTATTGTTGAACGTATTGTTCAAAACTAAAACACAAGCCCAATGGATATTGGACTTGTGTTATTGTAGGAAAAAAAAAGCGATTTGAGAAATAAATATTGAGGACTTGGTTTTGGGGCAGTTCTACATCATAGGCATGCCCATCATGCCTCCGGCTTCTGGCATTGCAGATGGTGATGGCATAGCGCCTGGCATCCCAGAGGTTGGCGTTGATGGCGGTGGAGGTGGTGTTGCGCCAGGCATGCCGGTTGATGCTGGGACAGGAGGAGGGGTAACGTTTGGTGTGGTGGCTGGAGCTAGTTGATTCGGCGGTGTTGATGGTGCTGGAGGTGATGTGGGTTTTGGGGCTGATTTGGCTTCTTTTGTTTGTGTTTTTTTTATGCTTTTTTCTTCTTCTTTTATTTTTTCTTTTTCATCGCTGACCAATCGTTGGACGGTTGGTGCAAAAAAATAATGATAGATAGACATGAAAACATATTTGATGCCACCCAAGACATATGCTGTTGCGTCGAGCAGCTCACTGAACACGAGCATGGATAAGCGTTTCCATTTGGGTTCTGTTGTTTCTTCTTGGCGTGTTCGTGCAGCTACGGGCTTTGTTTGAATGTTTTTAAGAGCATCAATAAAAGAGGTTGTGCTTTGATCTAAAGATTGCAATTTTTGCTCAATTGTTTTTTGTTGAGTTTCAATTTGTTTAATTGTTGTGTCAGCAGCTGCAAGCTGTGTCGTGATAAGTGTTTTTGTGTTTGATGAAACAGTTGGAATTACGCCGGTAGTTGGTTGTGGTGCTGGTTCAACTATTTTTTTTTTTACGACCTCTTTTGGGCTTGCTTGTTTATCTGATGTTACGATGTCTTGTGCCCGTGTGAAAATTTTTTTTATGCGACTTATTGCCTTGGCAAAAAATTGAGTAATTGATCCCCATATACCGTCAGTTTTTTTCTGAGCAGCGATGGCGGCCGCTTTTTTTTGTGCTTCTTGAGCGGCGGTCGTTTTTGTTTTTTCCTCAAGGGTCTGCATTTGAGCTTGGGTTATTTGGTATTGGTATCCTTTTGCAATAAGCGATTTAACGACATCTTGGCCTTGTTGAATGAGATTTTGAATTTTGGTTGCCGTGTCGTTGAACGTTTTTGAAAAATCACCGCTTAGCTGTGTTTGCGTGGCTGTTATTTTACCAAGCCCTGTATTAATCGTGTTTAGGAGCGCTTGAGCTTCGGATTCTTGAGCCTTGGATAGAATTTCTGAGCTCTTTTTACGCATGGAAGCGACTTCGGTACGAGCTTCATTGATTTTATCATCAAGCTGTTTTATTTGGTCCTTCAAGGCTTTTTTTGCATTTTGGATGTCTTCGATAATTTTATTGAGTTGGTTGATTTCTTGTTGCGCACCAGCTTGCATAGCAGCTCCGGCTGTTGGTACTGGTTGTCCAAGTGTGGATGCTGATGGAGCTCCTGGTATGGTTGCTGGCAGGGCTGGTGGTGGTGTCCCCGGCATGACGCCTGGCATTGCGGGCGGCGGTGGCGTACTTGGCATGGTGCTCGGCATTGTCGGAGGAGGGGTGGCTGGTGTGGCTCCTGGCATTGCAGGTGGTGGTGGAGCGCCAACGGTGTCTGCTAGTGGCATGGTGTGGGTTTTTGCTGCGAGTAGTATGGTTATTACCGAAAAAATAATGCATGTTAAAAACGATTTCATAAAGCTCCTAATTTTTTGAAGGGGGCGATTTGCTTGTTATTTGTTCTTCAACTTTGCCTTTACTTGATGATGCTTCTTGGAGAAAGGTGTCGATTTGTGTGTTGATGTTATCAAATTTTTGGGTCAGCTCTTCATAGGTTTTATGTATTTCTTTAAGAACCTTATCTGCGTTATCGGTAATTTTTTCTGAATTTTGAAAGAGTGATATGACAATTTTATTACTTGTCGGGGTGATGCTTTTTTTCCCTTCGGCGAGTTCTAAAATGTCGGGACCTTTGAGTGGCTCAACCTGCACCGTTGGTGCTGACTCTTCCTGCTTTTCTGCTGGCGGCTTTATTGCTGGGGCTGCAGCGGTTGGCGCAGGGGCTAATGGAATTGCTGCTGGCACAGGAGCTGCAGATGGTGCCTCAGCTGGTTCTTCTGACGGGAGTTCATCTGCTACGGGCATGGATACAAGCGGGTTTTCCATGAAGAATAAAAAAAAGATGCAGAGAATTCTGAGGATCTTCATGACGATTTCCTTTTTTTTATTGATGAGCTAAGAAACTATACCAGTATAAAAAAGGTTTATTTTTCTGTGTCAATTGGCACGAAAATTGTAATGAAAATGATGGAAAATAAAGGCACCTTTGTTACAAGTTTGACGATCAACGAAGATGTTTGTTGTTATATGCTTTAATTGAGTGGCATACCACCAAGCGCGTCAGATGGCAAAGGAATGCCAAGTTGTGGAGGCGGTGCTTTTTGGGCCTGTGCCTGAGCTGGTGGTAATGCAGGAGGAAGTGCTGGCGGAAGTGATGGTACTTGGGACGGGAGTGCTGGTATTTGTGCGAGTTGTTGTTGCGGTTGCGCTATTGGCATTGCAGGTAATGTTGGCTGGGCAACCGGTGTTGGTGGTGATGTAGGCGTTAGTTGTTGTGTCGCAGCTGGTTTGCTGCGAACGGGTTGTGCTGGCTGTGGTGGTGTTATTCGAGGTGCTTTTGTTTCGCTGGTAAAAAAAGAGGTTATATAAAGATATGCTTTTGAGATGATGGTGGTTATCGTATCATAGATTTTTTCATACCAGCGTGTTGGTTGCTTTTTAATTTTTGTAAGGTCGACAACCTCTTCTTTGGTGGGAATTTTAGCAGATTCTTGTCGTGCTCTGGCAAGTTGCTGTTGTTCTTGAAGTTTTATTTGTTCGATACGCTGCGAACGGTTTTTAACGATTATGCCAGCGTTTTCTAAATTTTTAATATCGTCTTTCGTCTTGTTTATCTGGGTTCGTGCAGATTCAATGACGGTATCAAGGTCACGCGAAAGGTCTTCCTTGAGGTAAGAAAGAATAGCTTTTGCTTTTTCTGCCAATGAACCTTTAAGATCGTAATAGATGGATCGCGCTTTTTTGTCGTCAATGACGTCCCATAATTCTTCAACAGATGCTTTTGCTTTGTCAAAAACATCTTTTGCTTGGGCGATTTGTTCATCGACGCGCTTGATCCGATCAACAATTGATTTATCAAGATCATCGATTGACTTGAGATCGAGTTTGAGTTGTTCAAGCGTTTCTTTATTTTGTTTAATCTCTGATTCGAGTAACTCAACTTTGAGAACATAATCTTTTTCTGATTGCTCTTCTTTATGATTAACTTTGCTAGCAAGTTCATCGAGTTTTTGCTTTTTCTTTTTTTCGAGATATCGTTCAATGCTTGCAAAGGTTTCTTGAAGCTTACCTTGATCTCCACTCAGTTCTTTGTAAAACTTATCGAACTCTTCATCAATCGCAAGGTATTTATCATTAAATGATTTGCGTGAGTTTTGAATTTCGAGGACTGTGTTTTGAATTTCATCAAAGACCTCATTTGCTCTCAGGAGCCATTCTCTTTTTTTCATCCAATTGCCTTGCATGCCTATCTTGTCTTCTGATAGTGCAACTGTTTCTGGCCCGTCTCCTTCTGGGGCTGAAACAGCAGCGGAATCGGGAGGCATCTGATTTGCTGTTGGTGCATATGTAATTTCGGGTACTTCAACAGCAGGAGCATCTAATGGCATACCTGTGATGACAGAAGGATGCAAAAAAAAGCACAAAAAACAAAGCACCGATACTTTTTCAACATCGAGCAAAAATTGCGTTCGTTTCATTTGCAACCTTTTGTCAACAAAGTGTTACTTCATTACCACCGAGTGATGATTTTTTAGAGTGTCTGCGCTAATTCTTTCAATTCCACGAAGAGATTTCTAATCAACTCTTCTGCTTCAGGAGAAGTATAGCTCCATTGTACACCTTGGTCTACTTTGGTCAAAATTGATCGATCGCACTTGATGTCTATAATGTCAATGCGAACGATATTCATAAGCGGGTGTATCGCTGATGGAGCGCGGACAACGCCGGCTCGACCAAGGATGCTGTAGGCAACATTCCCTTCGCCGAGGATGCAAACCATCACCTTTTTTTGCCAAACCATGTTGAGGTATCCCGTATGTTCTTTGTGAATGCTTAAAAGCAAGCTTTCTAAGCCCTTAGGATAAATGCATGAAACAGGCGTTGTATTAGGTATGCCTTTTTCAGAAAAGGTTGCCAAAATTGCAACTGTTTTTTCTTTTTTTAAAAGTTCAATAAGATCTTCGGGTAATTTTACCCCTATGTGTTTTGCCATAACCCCTCTAAGCTATAATATTATATTTTTATTACTGAGCGTATGTTTTGCGATAACTTATGATGTTTACTCATACCGTGTAAGACACCAATTGTTGAGGTGCGTTTGTTTTATAACAATTTTAAAATCACCTCATTTTCCAAAACCATCCCCTTGGTTGTTAATCGAATCACCCCCTCATGTTCTTCAATGAAAGATTGTTCTTTTAAAAGCTCTACATTTTTGCAGAATTGCTGGCGTTGTTGATCCTTTAAAAAGTATAGCATATCGTGCAAGCTTGCCCCTTTTCTTTGCCGTAGGCCAAGCATGAGGGTTTCGAGTAGTATTTGTTCTTGTGTTAGCGTCTCAGACGATGAAATGGTTGATTCTGGTTTGGATAATGCTTTTTGTAGATATTTTCCTAGGTTTTTTTCATTTATTAGTCGATTGGCTCCATCAAATGATGATGCGCCTATGCCAAATCCTCTATAGGGAAGTCGGTCCCAATAGGTCATGTTGTGCCTTGATTCAAAACCTTTTTGAGAAAAATTTGAAATTTCATATTGTATGAAGCCGTGTTTGCTTAAAAAATGCACACTTTCTTCATAATTTTTAATAAATTGTTCTTCGGGCCACGTGGTTATTTCTCCTTGTTGCAGCCTGAAAAAAAGCGGCGTTTTTTCATGAACCATAAGAAAATAGAGCGATACATGCGTAATCGGCCAGGTAACGACTTCGGCCAAAGTGTCAAACCAACACGCTTCTGATACTCCGGGCAACCCAAGGATGAGATCGATGGAAATATTTGAAAAAAAATGTGGGGCATATTTTATCGCCCGTTGTGCATCGGTAATGCGTTGACGACGATTGAGTTGAAATAAC
>CAZBUZ010000017.1:8729-14332 GCA_964495205.1 uncultured Pseudomonadota bacterium
TTCATTGTTAAGTATTTGTACCCCAAGGCTTAGGCGGTTGATGCCTACTGATTTCCAGAGCGCTAGTGTTTTTTCCGTAACATCAGCTGGATTCGATTCTAAGGTAATTTCTGCCTGGGGCGTTATAGTAAAATGGTCATGCAAAAGCGTGAATAGTGAATTGAGTAAAGATGCTGGATAGATGCTTGGCGTACCACCACCAAGGAAGATAGTATCAACCGTTTGATTGGCTGTCGGCGGTCGCTCTTCTGCAAAGCGCGTAATTTCACTGCACAGTGCTTTATGGTAGAGCTCATAAAAATGTTCATGTTGCTCAAACGATATGAAGTCACAATAATGACATTTATTGGCGCAAAAAGGCCAATGAATGTATAAGGATTTTGGTGGTTGTTTGAATGAATAGGTCGTCATTATTTTTTTTCTGAATCAATGGGTTTTGTTTTTTTTATAATCTCCAGCGCTTTGCCTAGGTCTTCTTGTGCTTGTGATTTTATTGCCTCTTCATTGGCAAATTTGATCCAAACAGCTCCGGTGAAAATTTTGTTTACGTATTCATAAAGCTGATGATCAAAATTTTGTTCTTGCAAAAAAAGCATAAGTTCATCATCGGTTTTATCTTTTGTTGGCCAAAAAAAACGTGTTTGGAAGTACTGCTTGAGAATTGAGGTGAGTGCATAATAAAACTTTTTAAAATCGCTTTTATTTTTGCACGATTGCGGTGATATTTTTTTTAGCTGTTCTTCAGCCCATTCCCATGGTAATTGAGGTTGTTTTTTTCTTCTCATGAAAAAAATAATGAGTAATCCCAAAACGATGATAGAGAAGGCGAGCAAAATAATTTTTGCCCATGGCTGCGTCCACCAGGCCGGATAATAAAAATCATAGATGTCATAAAAGTTTTGGTTCATATTTGCCTCCTAATCCTTTGATGCAAAAAAGCGATGAGTTGGTTAATAAATGGTTGTCCGATGGCGATATCAAGGAGGTCGATTTTGTTTTTTTCAAATAGATGTTTTTGTTCGAGGAGGCGTGTTTGTAAAAAAAGGCTGCGTCGTTTGCGTTTTGAGGTATCAAGGGTGTATATGTTTCCTGTTTCGGGATCTTCAATCTCCATGAGACCAAGATCGGGAAATGTGTGTTCTCGTTGATCCATAATTCTTATGCCAATAACATCATATATATGATTTGCGGCTTTGATGATGTTTTCGAATTGTTCTGTGTCGTCGATCCAGTCGGAGATAAGAAAAACAATAGCGTTGCGTTTTTTGAGATTAATCAAGAACCTAAGTGCTTGTTCGATGTTTGTTTGTTTGCCGGCTGGGTTTATGGTAAAGATGGCTTCGAGTATGTTTCCAATGTGCGCAGAGCTTCTCTTTGGGGCGATCCACTTTTCGATGCGATCTGAAAAAAACAATGCGCCAACGTTGTCTTTATTGTTTGCGGCAACAAGCGCAAGTGTTCCTGATAATTGAGCGATAACATCTTGTCGCAGTTCTTCTTGCGATGAGTATAACGATGATGATGAAACATCGATGGCTAAAATTATGGTACGTTCGCGTTCTTCAATAAATTGCTTAACCATAATTTTGTTGTTTTTTGCTGAGCTGTTCCAATCGATGCGGCGCACATCATCACCAAATTGATATTCTCTAATTTGGTCAAACTCTAGGCCAGAGCCTTTAAATGCAGAATTATAATCACCCATAATGGTGCTTTGCATGAGCCGGTTGGTATGAATTTTAATGAGCTTTATTTTGCTTCTAATTTTTTCGTTGATCATTATGTTGCCTCACCACAATTCGTCCATCTCCTTTTGCAACACATCAGGTAAAACAATGGAGCCGTCTGCTTGTTGGTAGGTTTCCATGAGCGCAACCATAAGACGAGGGAGTGCGAGTGACGACGCATTGAGTGTATTAACGAGTGTTGGTTTTTCATCTTGGTTTTGACGGTGACGAATTTGAGCTCGACGAGCTTGAAAGTCGGTGCAGTTACTGCATGATGAAACTTCATAATATTGTTGTTGGCCTGGTAACCACACTTCAATGTCATACGTTCTTGATGAAGAAAAAGAACAATCTTGTGTTGCCAAAAGGCTGACGCGATAATGGAGGCCAAGCATTTGCAAGATATTTTCACCGCAACTGGCCATCATTTCAAGTTCTTTATTTGATGTTTCTGGTTCGCAGATTGAGTAGAGTTCACATTTTTCAAATTGATGAATGCGAATAAGGCCGCGTTCATGTGCACCATACGTTCCAGCCTCACTTCTAAAACAACTGGTCCATGCGGTCATGCGTATAGGGAGTTGGTTGGTTGCTAGAATGGTATTGGCATACATGTTGGTAAGACTGACCTCCGCGGTTGGAATAAGACAGAGGCCTTGTTCAGGAATTTCATAGTAGTCTCCGCGGAATTTAGGTAAGTTGCCGGAATTATAGAGTGCTTTTTCGGTTACCAGGTACGGTGGGAGAACCGGTTCAAAACCATATTTAACATTGTTTTTGAGCATAAGGCGTGTAAGTGCATAGATTACTTTGACGCCGGTGCCTCGATACAGGGCAAATTGAGCACCAGACATGGCTGCTGCCGTTTGAAAATCAAACCAGTTGGCTTGTTCATTAAGCTCGACATGGTTTTTTGGAACAAAAGAAAATTCCTTCTTGCTACCAAAAGATTTAACGGGTTTATTGGCTTCTTTGTTGCCGATCGGTAGGTCTTCTTGGGGCAGATTGGGACACGAAAGCCAAAGGTCATTAAATACTTTTTCTTTTTCTTCTAAAAGTGATTCTTGTGTTTTTATTTTTTTACCAAGCTCTATGCTTTTTTCGCGCAATTCAGGCGTGATGCCCTTGGCACCTTGATTAGCTAGATCATTTTTTTCTTTGCGGAGTTGTTCAAGGTGCATTTTGAGTGTTTTTACTTCTTGATCAAGCGAGATAAGCTTGTCCGCTTCGAATGTTGGTTCTTTGCGCAATATAAGCTCTTTTACTTTGGTGCTTTCTTCGCGCAAGCGGGCTAGATCGATCATAAAAAATCTCCTGTGAAAAATGTGACATACAACAAAGATAAAACCAACAGATCGATTCTCATTTTAATGAGGATTTATAAAAATGTGCAACTTTTTATTGCAGGAATGTGCGAAGGTTTAAGGAGCGGATTCTATTTTTGCAACAATGACATTAGTGGCGCGGCAGAGAGGGCATGTTTTTTGTTGCGCAAACCATGAGCGTATGCAATCCTCATGGAATGTGTGTCCGCAGCTTAATGTTCCTACGCGGTCATTTTTATGATAATGATCGAGGCAAATTGAACAGGTTTCATTCTTATAATTAATAGCATCGATGATTGGTTGTAATTCCTCTCGAGCTGCTTGTTCTATTTCGCTTTGCCCTACATAATCTCTCCATTGAGCGGCCATAACGTTTTTCATCCGTGAGATGATTTTTTGTACAGCATCGCTGTAGTTTGAAACGATGCGGGCTGGAATTGTATCTGGATTTATATCGTTTTTACGCAAGACAGTATAAACGATCTCAAGCGTTTTTGTTTCTAAGTCTGCTCGGTTGATGTGAAAAGATGAGTTTGTTGCAGTTTTTTCCGTTGGTGCTCCACCAAAAAAAGAATTCCACCAGTGCCAGCCGGTGAGCGATTGATTGTTCTTGCTTTGTGTGGATATTTTGTTTTTTACACGTTGAATAAATGCGCTTAATTCGTCGCGCACGATATGTTCAATTTCCATTTTTCTGATGTAGTCGCGGCGATCATAGAACATGTTGCTTCGTAATTTATTGATAATGAGCGAGCCCTTTTGATGATATTCCCCAACTAATTCTGATGGGATCGAGTCTGGACTGAGTCCGTGGGCCGTCAGTTCTTGGTGAATAGCCGCAGTAACGGCTGCATCAAGTTCATAAGGCTTTACGATTGTTTGCAACGTTTTGAGAAAGTTTTGCATTTCGTGTTGTATTATTGTCGTGAGATATTCAGAATCAATAAAGTTTTGGCCTCGAGAGGTTGTCATTTGCTCGGCATTGTAAACGGCTGTCTCGATATGATCATTGTATTCTGGTAAAAGTTTTAATGGGATGGTGTATTTGTAGATGCCTTGGCGGCTGAGATAATGATCGGCCATCTCTTGCGTGCGTTGTCTTAGGTTATTACGATGGACTAAGGAACCATAAATACTTGTTATGCAGAGAGCTTGAATAATGATTAGCTTAACAAAAGGATATTGTTTTACAGTAGCCATAATGAGCTCCTTTGAGCTATAGTGTTCTCTAGGTAAACGGCTACATTGTTGCATTAATCTTAGGCCAAGTCAATGGTCCGTTGATTGCTGTACAGAAGATTAATTAAATTGTTTATAAGCAGCGGGATTGTATTCTTCTATGAGCCACTTTTTCCCTTGCCAAAGGTTAATAAAAAAACGCTTTGCAGGGTAGACGAATGGAAAATGACCATATTTTAAGGAAAGTTGTTTAAGCGCTGTCCTTTTATCATTTTTTTGGTGTTCTAGAATCCACAATGCTGCGGCTTCTCCGGTTCGATCAGCTCCGCCATAACAATGAATAAGGATGGGGCGTTGAGCTTTTTCATAAATATCAAGCAAGGTGAGGAGGTGGGCTTTTTGCGGTAGGCGGGACGCTGCCATGGGAATGTCGTATATCGTTATACCAAGTTTTTGTGCAAGCGCTTGTTCTTTGCGCCACCATCGCTTGTGGCTGTTTTGGCCGCGCAAATTGACAATCGTTTTAATATTTAGTTTTTTCACCATTTTTTCAAGAAAGTATGGTGAAAGTTGTGCAGATCGATAAAAAACGCCTGATTGGACCGCATGAAAATTGTTGATAGCTTTTTCCAGGCTAGCGATATGAATAGGCTTTTTTTGTGGTGTAATTGGTTGCCTACGCGCGCAACTCGCGGTGACCATAACAACTATGATAATGCAACATAGCGATGCATATCTCATGATACCTACACCATGCTTACTGCCGAATTTTTAAGCAGAATTTACTCTTTACATGAGTGTAGCATGTATGAAAATAGTTAGCCTAAGAATTTTTTAAAAAAACCGGATATGCCGCTTGATGCGTTTCCTTGAGCATCTAATTTTTCTGCGTAATTGAGCAGCGCTTGTTTTGTGTCTTCATTAAGTTTTGTTGGAATGTCGCATTGTGTAATAATAATCAAATCACCCACGCCGCGCCCTTGTAGATGAGGAAATCCTTTGCCTGCAATTCGAATGAGTTTACCAACAGCACAACCCTTAGGAATTTTTATTGTTTCTCGCGTGTCATCGATATTTTCAATTTCGATTTGACAGCCCAACACCAGTTGCGGGTAAGTGAGGGTGAGGGTCATGATAAGGTTGCTGTCATCGCGTGAGAATTTAGCGTCTGGTTTGATGTCGATGGCCAAATAAAGATCTCCAGCCGGGCCGCCAAACACCCCTGCATCCCCCTTATCGGCGATGCGTAGTTCGGCTTGGTTAAAAATACCGGCAGGGATGGTGATTGATAATTTTTCATGTTTTTGTAGGCGAGTTTGGCCGCGACATGTTGAGCATGGGTCGGAAATCTTAAATCCTTGCCCGCGGCAAG
>CAZBUZ010000017.1:14342-14860 GCA_964495205.1 uncultured Pseudomonadota bacterium
TGAGCAGGGCTGGCTGTATGCAAAAAAACCTTGTTGAAAATGAACCGTTCCTTGGCCTTGGCATGTTTGGCAAATAGTTGGCTTAGAGCCTTCTTTGCAGCCGGAACCTTTACATGTTTCACATGTTTCAAGGCGATAAATTTTTATATCTTTTTTGCAGCCTGTATAGGCTTCTTTAAGGGTAATTTCTATGCGCTGAGAAAGATCATGGCCGCGTTGAGGTGTTGGACCTGTTTTTTTTGCTTTTCTTCGCGGTCCCCCGCCTGCGCCAAAAAGGTTTTCAAAGATATCGCTAAAATTTTCAAAAATATCGCCCATGTCTTCGTAGTGATGAGGTCCGTAACCTTGCCCCATGCCTGCGTGACCAAACTGATCGAACCGTGCGCGTTTTTCCTTATCGGAAAGTACTTCATATGCCTCGGTTGCTTCTTTGAATTTATTTTCAGCTTCTTTATCACCCGGATTCCTGTCTGGATGATATTTGAGGGCAAGCTGGCGATATGCTTTTTTTATTTCTT
>CAZBUZ010000017.1:14889-15580 GCA_964495205.1 uncultured Pseudomonadota bacterium
GCTACGCCAAGTATTTCGTAGTAATCTCTTTGGGCCATGTTAGTTGGTACCTTAATGTGATAAAACTTGAGTCAATTACACTTAAATATGAAGTAGTATATCCTTGAGTCCTTCTAATTTCAAGGGCATGAGTGTGGTTCATACTATTTGAGACTTTATTTGTTATTTTGGGCTTCGTTTGAGAATCTATCGTAAAAGTGATGTAAGCCCAATCAGGAAGAATCCCCGCCGTTAGGCGGGGATTTCAAAAGGACCTTCTTAATTTTAATCGCTAATTCATTCGGATGGTGTTAGGTTACATAATTGTACAAGTCGAATTCTTTTTAGCTTCGTATTTTTTTAGTGCATTTATAATATCAGTTTGGCCTAAAATTTCCGCATAATTAAGTGGTGTTCTTCCATTATCATCTACCACCGAGAGATTTGGATTAAATTTCAAAATTACGGTTACTAATGGCAAATCTTTTTTTGCAATAGCCGCGTGCAAAAGCGTACGTCCGTTTTGATAGTAAGCGATATCTTTTACGTTTATGTCGAGGCCGTTTTGCATGAGAATATTGAGCAAATCATCAAAATATTGCACGTCCACGCTCCCAGTAAGACCTCTGCTTGTGCCAATCAAACTAAAAATTAATAAGCTATCCCCCCATTTATCTTTAACAGTGTTAATTGTTCCTTGGGGTAAATGACT
>CAZBUZ010000018.1:0-15494 GCA_964495205.1 uncultured Pseudomonadota bacterium
TTTTACTTGTGATTAATTATCTCACTTTCAAACTAAATGTCGATACGGCCTAGATATGCAAAATGTTATATCTCCGTCACAAATGTCGGCAGCTTCTTCGAGTAGTTGTGCTCTTTGCCTAGGTGTTGCGATAAGACTGAGGACATCATCTTCGCTATCTGCCGTCAGATATTGCCTATGGAAGTTTGTTATGCCTTCAGTACCGCAAAGAAAATTATTGCGTCGATCTGCTTGAACGATGGAGACATTGCTTGGCGATTGATTGGGACTTTGTCCCACTCCTATAAGAAATGTTGTGTTTTCTAGTTCTGATAAAATGACTTCTTGATTGATTTCGAGGAGAATAGCCGTTTGGTAGGGCTTTGTCGATTCATTGGCGATGAATTGCGCTATTACGTGTTGATGCTCTCGTGATGAGCATTCATCATCGATATCTTCATGATAATCGCTGATAATAAGAACATGTTGTCCAAGTAATTGTGCAACGGTTGGGATCGCGTTGATCGGTGAAAAGGAAAAAGCCCACCACGCGATGCCAGCAAGATAAAAAATAGTATTGATTTTTTTCATAGGGATCACTCCATTTTTCTTGTTTTTTATGATTTTAATTACTATAACAAATATCGGCATAGTCATCAAATGCAGTAAGAGTGTGTGTGTTGTTTTAAGAACCCTGAGAAATATAAGTTGTTATGATGATTGGTCATGGTATTCTAAAAAAAGATACTGTTAGAAAGTCATGTGGGCTGCAGCTGTGCTTTATGGCCATTTGGAGAGACAATATGAAGCTTATGAAATATCTTGTTTATGTGATGGGATTATTGTTTTTTTGGGGCTTTTCTGGAGGATTATGGGCACTCAATGTTAAGGAACGGTATTTTGTTGAGCAGTATCATGTTGTGCGATCGCAGCAAAAAATTTTAGATAGCCTTTTTACATCACTCGATAAAAAAATAAAGGCAGTACTCGATGGAGAAAATAGTGTTCCCTCCAAAGAAATATTTCAAAAGATCTTAGAGATGCACAATTTCAAGGTGCATGCCTTACGTTGTTCTATAGATCCTGCAGGGGGAAGCCGTGTCTTAAGCATGGTTCTTACCCATCCACATTTGCCTTTGCATTTCATAAAAATTGGTTGTGATCCTACCTGGAACCGTCAGAATCTTACGCGTTTAATTGTTGCTGATAGAATCAATCGCGTTATAGAAGATGATGTTTTTGAGGTTGAACTTGTCGATAAGGTAGAAAAGTGGCTCTATCGCCGGCCAGGGAGACCTGATGATCTTAATGATTTGAATTATCTTATTTTGGCGCGCAAAGTAGAGGGGGTGGCTTATACCGAGGCCCCTTTATATGAACGTTCTTATGCAGAAAGGGTAAATGGCGATGCAAGCGTTATTATTAATGCCTTGCAGCCAAAAAATGCAACTCATGTGACCTTTTCTCTCAATAAGGATAATATCTTAATCACAGCGCGAGGGACCGTTGCATTTATTGATACAGAGTTGCAGACTGATAGATCGTTTATAGAAGAAGTTCTTGATCTTACCTTGGCTGCGATAAATAAAAAAGAACGGGCTTTTCTAGAAAACCACAGACTTGCCCCGGATGCTGCTGCTCGGCTTGAAAAAATTTTTGCTGCTTTGCCGCAAAAGTTGGAAAACTTTTTGAGTGGCGATGTAGGGATTAACGATGAAAGAGAACTAAAAGATTTGCTTATCAATTCTGGTTTTGTTCCCTTGCGATTAAAACTTGGCGAGTCTTTAATCGTTACCCATGATTATATGCCTAACTATGTTTTTAAGATGGGCCTTAATAAGCAATATCCTCAAAAAACAATAAGTCGGGTAGCCGTTGCCGATTTTATCAATAGAATGATAGATCATGAACATTTTGGGTTGACGACAATAGATCGAATAGAAAAAAAACTGTGGCAGCGTCCGGGGAGATCTGATGAGCTTCTTGATACTAATTATGTAGTATTGGCGCCATTGATTTCTGGAATGCCTGAGGCGTCGGTGATGTCATTGTTGTCACAGAAAAAAATAAATGATTATGCGACAGTTTTCTATTATGTGTATCGTAAGAGCTTTACGCTTTTTGATAATCCTCAGCAGGAACTGCATCAATTTTTTATTAAACCAGATGGTAAAATTGGGTTGGTTGATTTGTTGATCAAGTCGGATAAGCTTCGCAGTTTTATGCTTAATGATGCTTTGGGTTGGGATTTTCGTCCTCCTGTTAATTTATTCGATCCGCAATTATTAAAAGTTGTTTAAAAAAAGAAGGGGAGATTTGAATATGAAGTTGAGTTGTATTCTTTGGGGTGCAATTTGCTGTTTCTCTTTGCGTGCTACCTATGCCGAAGAAGTAAAGGGCGATATAACTTATTACGAGCGCGCTTTGGATGAAAAGCTTAAAAAACGCGAAGGTATTTATGCTTTTGTTGTTGCGCAGCGAGATATAAAAAGTGTTTTTGATGTTGGTTGCAACAATGGGCTTATGTCTTTTGCTTTTTTGTCGTGTGGCATGAAGGTATTGGGGACTGACATTATGCCTCCTGATTTTAAATTGGTGCCTGCATATCAATTTAGACAGGCTGATGTAATGTGTGATTCTTTTATTTATTTTAACGATTGCACGTTGTTTTTAAGTTTATACCATCACGTACTGGGTGCGAAAGGCCTTGATTTTGCCGATGCTTTATTTTATAAATTGTTGTTGCGAACTAAGTATCTTATTTTTGATACAGGACACGTGGGTCAGGTAGCATCTCTTGATGAAGCAAAAGGGGGATGGTTGGGGGCGCAAAAAGATCAGTTTCTCACGGAAAAGGCTCTTTTTGATCATTTTAATCTTCCTTATAAAAAAATTTGCGATTGGCGATCTGGTGCCGGTACGCGTGATGTTGTTGTGTTTGAGAAAAAGGACTTTGATACAGCGGTTGAGGCTGTTGATATTTTTAGATGTTTAAAGGGGAAGCAATATTACAAGGATGGGCTTTTCTCTGTTGCTGGATGTTCTTGTGAATCCCATAGAGAGGATGTTGCCTTTGATTCTCGAGTTGTTTTTTATAAGTTGAAGCTTGGCGATCGTTGCTTTTTTGCGATTAATCTCCTTAATCAAACCGATTTTCATCGCAGGGCTATCCTTGAAAAAATAAGCAATATCTATGAAAAACTGCCTCTTAAGACGTCGCAACCATTGCCATTTTATGGGATATCAGATGCTTTTGGCTTTGTTTTTGCCTGGCCAGATGATATAAAAACAGCTGATGTTTTGGCAAGTTTGCAGCATGAAGGCGTTCTTGAGGTTCTCATCGCCTAGGTCGATATTAAGGTGCTAGCCGGCATATTGTGTGTGAGCATTGTAAATGTAAAGTCCTTTTTCATAAAATTATAAAACTTATATTTTTTTGCTTAGAATTTGTTGCGTATCACCATAAAATGTGATACATTTTGGGAGTATTTTATTGGGTGATATGCAAAGTAAAAACTGCAGTTGCGCCTGAAATACTCTGAATATTGAAATGATATGCCGAGGTGGTGAAATTGGTAGACACACTGCTTTAAGGGGGCAGCGGGAGAGATCCCATAGGAGTTCGAGTCTCCTCCTCGGCACCATACTTCGCCAAGGCTACGTATGGCAAGCCAGTGGTTAGAAATCCAGAGAGTAGCATGAATGAATCAAGGAGATTTTGATGATTGCTCAGAATCGTTTTACACGCGCATTATTGTCGCCTTTTATGGTTTGGGTTGCTGTTATTGCTATAGGCGCTTATTTTATGTTGTCCTTAGACGAAAAAGCACTCAAGCAGCCTTATGAGCCTGGATTGTGGAGCACTGTTAAGCATTATGCAAATGCGCTTAAATTTGCTCATATTAAAAAAGGTATCGATTTGGCTGGCGGTACTTATCTTGTTCTCGGTGTTGAGGTTGAAAAAGCAATCGAAAATCGTCTCAATGCTGAAAGTCGTGGCCTTGATCAATTGTTTAAAATTAAAGATCTTAAGGCATTGCCCAAAACTAAAGAAGTTAAGGATGGGGTTTTAACGTTAACTTTTGATACTGAAGATGCTGCGCGCGTTTGTTATAACATGCTTGTTGACAGCAAGGCACAAATTTTACAGGCCAGGTTATCCGATACTATTGTCAAGGTAACTATTGCGCCTGAGCTTGAGCGTCGTATTCGTACTGGTTCTGTTGAGCAAGCGGTTAATGTTTTGACAACCCGTTTATTGGGGACTGGCCTTGAAGGTATGAACGTTTTGCAACACGGTGATCGTCAGGTTGTTGTGCAAATGCCAGGGCTTGATGATCCTGAGCGTATTAAATCTTTGATTTCCAAAACGGCTTTGCTTGAAATTAAGATGGTTGAAAAAAGCGCTGGTTCAAGAGATGCTTTATTGGCAGATTTTGATGGCGAGCTTCCATCAGATAAAATGATTATTCCTGGAAAACGTGATATTGACGAACTTGGCGTTGAAGAATCAGGGCGTTGGTACCTTGTTTCAGCCTTTCCTGATATGACAGGTGAGCATTTAGTTGATGCTCGTGTTACTCGCGATGAATTCAACAAGGTTTGCGTGAGTTTCAAGCTTGATGGGGTTGGTGCACGTGAATTTGGTGAGCTGACGGCAAATAATGTTGGCCGACAACTTGGTATTATCATCGATAATGTGATGATTTCTGCGCCAAGCATTAAAACTGAAATTTCAGGTGGCTCGGGTATTATAACTGGTTTGGGGTCGCAAAAGGAAGCGTTGGATCTTTCCATTGTGTTGAAATCTGGCGCATTATCTGCGCCATTGCGAGAAGAGCATCAGATGCGTGTTGGCGCTTCGCTTGGGCAAGATGCCGTGAACAAGGGTACGCTTGCCTGTGTAGTTGCACTGTTACTGCTTTTTGTTTTTAGTTTGCTTTACTACAAGATTCCAGGGTTGTTTGCAGTTATCGCCTTGCTTGTTAACATGTTTTTGGTCTTTATCTTCTTGTCATACTTTAAGGCAACCTTGTCGTTGTCTGGTGTTGCCGGTTTGATTTTGGCCGTTGGTGTTGCTATTGACGCTTCAATTTTGATCTTCGAAAGAACTAAAGAATCACTGCGAGCAGGGGTGCCATTGCGTAAAGCTATTGATGATGGATTTTCTGGCGCCTTGATGGTTATTATGGATTCGAATATTACAGCTTTTTTGACTGGTATCATATTATTTGTGTTTGGTGGTCCAGTAGTAAGAAACTTTGCGACGACATGGATGCTTGGTATTGTTGCAACAATCTTGGCAGGTATCATCTTTATGCGATCCTTGTTTAATTTTTTCCTTGATGTCTTTAATGTAAAATCAATGCGCTTCTAAATAGGCGCATCGCGGTCGGCGGCGTAGCTCAGTTGGTTAGAGCGACGGAATCATAATCCGTAGGTCCCGGGTTCGAATCCCAGCGCCGCTACCATTTTTAAATGTATATTTATCCGCCAGCACTGTTGGCGGATATTTTTTTTAAAGGGGTTTGCTTGCTTATAAGTTTGATTCTTGCATATGTGGTTGGGGCAATTCCGACGGGTTATTTGCTTTGCAGAATGATCAAAGGGGTAGATGTTAGAGGGTGTGGTTCTGGAAATATTGGTGCAACCAATGTTTCACGTGTTCTTGGGAAAAAATATTTTTTATTGGTTTTTTTTCTTGATGCGGGCAAAGCATGGTTGACGCTGTATGCGTGTGATGTGTTCTTCTTTAATGCTTATGGTGGTCGTTTGATAGCCTTGTTTTTAGTAGCCGGTGTTTTATTGTTAGGCAATGCATTCTCTTGTTTTCTTCATTTCAAGGGGGGAAAAGGGGTGGCGACGAGCTTCGGGGTGCTTGGCTATCTATTTCCACCGATGATCGTTTTATTATTTGCCAGCTTGTGGTTTGTTATCTTATTTTTAACGAAGCAAGCGTTTATTGCCTCTATGGGGAGCATGATGGCCGTCTGTTGTGTTGGCGCTTTCGTGTATCAATTTGATGCTCAGCGGCTAATTTTTCTTTGTTTAGTTTGTGTTTGGCTTATGGCGCGCCATTATGGAAATGTAAAGAAATGGTGGATTTGTAAAATATGAAAAACGAGGTCTCTGCTCATTGGTGGTAAATTGATTGAGCCGATAGTTTTGATGTGAGATTTGTAAGCAGATAGGAAAATTGTTATGAAATTTAGAGAATTATCAGAGACATTTGAGGCGATTGAAAAAGAATCATCACGCACCCAAATGACAGTATTGCTCGCTGGTTTGTTTAAACATGCAAATCCCAATGAAGCCGTTATCATCTCGTATCTTGCGTTGGGTTGTTTAAATCCACCATATATCGGTACGCAGTTTAACTTTGCAGAAAAAAGTATGCTTAAAGTTATTGCTCGTTTACAGCGTCAAAGCTTGGAGTTGGTCAAACAAACGTTGGATAAACGCGGAGACTGTGGATTGGTTGTCAGTGAGGGCGGCTGGCAGGCGTCAGCAGAAGAGCCTTTAACCGTGGTTGATGTTTATCGAGATTTGAATAAAATTCACCGTATAACCGGTATTGGATCGCAAGAACTTAAGGAGGAGCTCATTGAGCAACTGCTTCGTTCTCTAGATCCTCTCTCTGCTAAATTTGTTGTCCGGATTGTGCTTGGAAAATTGCGCCTTGGTTTTTCAGATATGACGCTTCTTGATGCTTTTTCATGGATGGCATGTGGTGATAAATCGATTCGTGAACCACTTGAAAATGCATATAATATTTGCGCTGATATCGGTGCTATTATAAAAAATCTTAAGGAATATGGGCTTGCAGCGGTTGAACATATGCGCATTACGCCAGGAATTCCTATTCGTCCTTCAGCTGCAGAGCGAATGGAAAGCGCTGAAGCAATATTTGAAAAATTAGGCGATTGTGTTGCGCAACCTAAGCTTGACGGTTTTCGTTTGCAGGTGCACGTGAATAATCGTGGGGCAACAACAGAGGTTCACTTTTTTTCGCGAAACTTGCAAGATATGTCGCATATGTTTCCTGATCTTACTGAAGCGGTGAAAATATTGCCTGTTGAAGATGCTATTATTGAAGGAGAAGCGATTTCATTTGATGCTGAAACTGGAAGCTTCTTACCATTCCAAGAGACGGTAAAACGTAAACGCAAGCATGGTATTGATAAAATCGTACAAGATTTTCCCTTACGTTTATATTTTTTTGATTTGCTTTACTTGAATGGGGAATCTCTATTGCAGGAACCGCACCATAAACGGCGTTCTTTGATGCTCGCTTTATTTGAAAATAAGGCTGTCGCCAAAAATGAGATCATGATTCCTATCCAAGAAGAAAAAATTAGAGATGCCAAGCACCTGAAAGAATATTTTGAACAAAACATATCGGCAGGACTTGAGGGCGTGGTTGTTAAACGCATCGATGCTCCTTATCAGGCGGGTAAGCGCAATTTTAATTGGATTAAGCTTAAGCGAGAAGAATCAGGTTCTCTTGAAGATACCATTGACTGCGTGATATTGGGTTATTATTTTGGTCATGGCAAGCGAGCAGCATTTGGCATTGGCGCATTATTGGTTGGTGTTTATAATCATGCAAAGGATAGCTTTCAAACGATTGCCAAAATCGGTACTGGTTTAACCGATGGCGAATGGAAAACTCAAAAGAAGGAATGTGATGAATTGCAGATTGCTCATCGTCTTCCTAATGTGGAATGTGCGAAAGAGCTTTATCCTGACGTTTGGGTGTATCCCCAGATTGTTTGTATGATTCGTGCTGATGAAATTACGTTGTCGCCGTTGCATACCGCCGGCAAGACATTAACGACAATGGGCTATGCGTTGCGATTTCCACGTTTTATGGGGTATCGGCCGGATAAGGATGCGATGAGTGCTACCACAGTAACAGAAATTGCCGAATTGTATAAGTTACAGTTTGAAAAGAAAAAGAAGGCGATCTAATGATTTTTATGGGCAGCTGTGGGGGCTTTTGATTATTGCGCTTTGTTTTGTTATTCTAATTGTAAATTAACTTTTGGTATTTTCTAAAAAAAATCATTTTGTTGTTTTGGAGGTTATCGTGGTTATCATATCATCCGGAAGAATATCATTTCGTTTTTTATTTTATCTTTGTTTTTTCATGGCTACCTGTGTGCAATCCGATAGTTTAGCCATGGATCCTACACATTCACCTCCCTCTTCGCCTCCTCGGCCTGTAAGAAGTGTTAGGTCTCCGGTTGGGGCAAGACGACTTTTCGCTCGACGATCATCGGAAGAAAGTTCTATTTTAAAGCCAAGTTTTACGTGTGAAGAGGTTTGTGAAGCATTGGTAAAATTTTTCACTCGTATTTATGCGGGAGATAGTGTGAGAGCTCGGCAGATCGTTATGGGGAAGCTGAGTGAGCATCTTGCTCGTTTTATTACACTTTCGCCAAGTGGTATTAGTAGAAGTGCATTCAATTGTTATTTTAGTGAATGTGTTGAGCCTCTTTTGAGTAATTATGTTACGGCTAGCGAGTCTTCTGATTTTAGTGGAGTGCCTCGAGAAGCAAGTTCAACATCGACGGTGACATCAACGCCGCCACGAATGGCCCCTTTAGCCCTTCCCCCAATTACTCCTTGGCGAGGCTTGGTAGATGTTCACCGCGCATCGTGTGCCGACGTTCTTGAATCTGTTATTGCTAACCTGTGTGCTTTTCATAATGAGGTCCATGGCGCGGTTGACTTGCGGCGAGAGCTTGCTGATTTTGTTAATTTTCTTTTTGTGTTGGATGGTGGATATGTTAGACGTTTAATGGTTGAGCCGGATGCCTCATTGTGTTCTCGTGAAAATATCAAACTACGTCTTCCTTTTGAGAGTGAAGCAAAATCTTTAGCTTGTGTTAAATGTTTGAGTATTTGGTTGCAAGGTGATTGTGCTTTTGATGAGGCAATTGAGCATTATCTGTTTATCAATTCGCGATCTTTAGAGACTTTGAGCTTATTTCTTACGCGTGCATTGACGGCGGATATGGTTTCTTTTAGGCGAGAGTTGGATCGAAGCTTAACGAATATTTGGTCTTGTGCTGTACCTCCTGTTGAATGTCATCCGGGTCAGTATAAAGGGTTGCTTGTGTGGAGTGGCGAACTTATGCAACATTTGAGTAATATTTTGCATGCCGATTCAACGGAGCATAAGGCACAATTTCAACTGGCTCTTTTAATGCTGGGATATTATTGTGCTCGCGGATTGCAGCAGATGGCTGATGAGCGTAGCCATGCGAATTTATCGTGTGTTGTTAAAGCTCCAATTTTGGGAGCGGCGCATCCATTGTCTCATGAGGTTTTTTGGTTTTGTGAAGGTATTTGGGGTAATAGTTTATCTGAACCTTGCCGTTGCTTAGTGAAGCAATGCGATCTTGATGAGTTAGTTCGGTTTAGACTTGGTGGCGTTAATAGAATTTCTGCTCGTATCCGACATCTTATTTATGCTTTGCATTGTTATAGATCTACGCTTGATGAACCAGTGTTGGCTGAGCAATGTGAAATGTTTCATGCTGATGCTGTTGGCCTTTATCGAGAGGTTGAGCATTATGTTGAACGCCTGTTGTTGTCTTCATCAAACATCCCGCTGAGAAATACCTTGTTAAGAAAGGTTCATGAAAGAATTTGTGAGTACATCCCATTAATGCATTTTGGTGCGAGTGAGTTGATTTCTTCTGTTTATGTTCGTTTATTAATTCTTGTGCGTAAAATAAAATGTCAATTTCCTGATTTGCTTTTATCCAGATCTTCTGCGTTGCCTCTTCCTCTCGTTGTTTTCAATGATTGCCACGTAAAACAAGTTATGCTTGAGCCTCAACCTGGTGGTGGTGTGGCCTGTCAGGGCGGGCATTTTCAGATTGATTCTCGCGCATTGCCACTTATGGTGCATAAATCTATCGATTTGGTTGGGGCGATCGATGGGCTTGAACGGAAACCGTTTGTTAAGGATTGTTTTGGCTATATCCGTTCTTTTAATGAGACTTCAGCAATTCCTTCTGGCGTTATTTCAGGTCGCTGGCGCTTGCAAAATGCCCAAGGAAAAGCATTTTTACAAAAAGAAGATATCTCATCGTTATTTCCTCTTTGTTATACCTTAAATAACGATGCCTTTGGTGGCTACGTAGAGCGATTATATGCGGCGATAGAATTTTTTGAGCAACATTTGTCCGATGGGAGAATAGCCGTCATTAAAGGAACAAGACAACCAGCTGCTTCGCGGTATGGCGGTGCGTCGGCATGCATAGATACTTATGTTCTTATTCATAAGCACAATCTTGGATGCCAAAATCATGAAGCATGCAGGTGTGATACCTCATATCCTATTAAGGTGCAAATGTATGTACACCGTGAAGTTATTTGTGGCTGTCCCATTGCGACTATTTTGACCGTGTATCCTTTGCCGCTTTCCGGTGGATTACCTGTACCTGCTGTAGCTGCTGCAGCACCTAAGTAATAGTTTTTGGAGGGGCTTATAACCTAAGCCCCTTTTTTATTTTTCTAAATATTTTTTTAGGTTTGGGTAGCTCAATTTTTTTAATGGGTTCAACGATCTCTTGTGCTATTCGATGGAGAAGTTGATCGACGCTTTGTTGCGGATCGATTTTTATTTTAATCGACTTCGTTTGGTTAAAAATATCAAAAGCAACTTCCAGGGTCAGTTCAGTATCATGAAGGTACCCATGAAATGCTGCTCCATTAAGGCTCAATGATTTTGCGATTTTTGTAGGAATTTTTGCTTTTTTGAGCAGTTTAATAATGCGCTTTTGGAGATCGTTAAGAGCTCTGCTTTTTAAGTGTCCTTCGATTTTTGCTTGAATATCATTATCTTTTAATTCACTTTCGCAGTGAATTGCACTGTCAAAGATATGAAATAACTTAACGCTTGAGTCAAAATAAAATTTTGTTGGTGACATAATGAGATCAGTGTTGGTTGAAAAACCTAAAAAAGAAGTTTTACCTGATATAACCATTGATTGTTCTTCAAGAGAAAGAACCATTTTTACAGCCGGACCGTCATCGGCTGTGCCATATTTGCCGTCTGTCCCGGCGCCTGTTATGGTTAAGCCTGCAATGGAAATCGGAGACAGGGTTCCAATGCAGGTAAAAACTGGCGGAATAGGCTTGAGTTCCATGTGTACAAGCCCTTTAAATTCTTTTTTGTTAAGAAAGTTGAATGCCATTTTTCCTTTAAGGGTACAGCCCTGTTCAAAATATATTTCACCAATGGCGCCACCAAGAGGGGCAAAATAAACCTCAAGATCATCAAATTTCACATTGGGTATTGTTTTGAGAACTTTGTCGACGTTGAATGTTTTTTTGATGTTGTCGACGAGCTTTTTATTTTTTCTTGAAAGTTTGGCAAGCGGTTTATTTGTTTTCTTTGCAGTGTCTTGCGCTTTCAGGGCGAGCTTTTCGGGCAGTCTGATGAATTCTTTTAGAATGTCAGTGATGTACAGGTGTTTGAGTTTGCCCATTAAAATAACTTTATACCACATTTCGGGCACTATTCTTGCGGCTATAGCCATCGATTGATCGCCAATGTCAATTGCTCCTGTCATGCCAATCCTACTGATGACGATAGGGTCTGGGGTTGTTGACGTTGCAGTTGTTGCCGCTGCGCCGCCTACTTCTTCACCAGGAGCGGCGCCAGCTCCTGCTCCGGCCGCGCCAACCGCTCCACCTGCAACTCGACCGACAACTTGTCCCAACGCTCTTTTTAAAAGCCCGCCAATAAAGGTAAAGCTTACGCCGAGCTCTATGCCTACATCTTTAACAATAAAGCCTTGTAGGCCGAATGGATCATACCAGTTGCCTTGCATACTTCCGGCGAGCGCTACTTCAAATGCTTCCGTAGGGCTTACTTGGAGAGCGCCGGTGAAAATCAAAAATTCATCTTGTCCTTGTGGCTTGAAATAAATATTTCCTTTAACGAAAATTGCAGGCGGAAAACCGCCGATGGTGAGTACAAGATCTTTAAATATAAGATTTTCTTTTATCATTAAATCAAGAGGAAGAATCGCTGAAATATTCGTTTGCTGGAGTTCTGTGCTAATGGTTCCTGAGAATCGTATGCTTTTGGGCAGCGGGAAAGGAACCCCTTTGATTTTAAATTTTTCAAGTGCATTTCGTACTTTTTTAAAAGGTTTTTGAGTGAGGTCGGCATTAAAACTTATGGTGATGCCTTTGTTAACATTTATTTGTAAGTCTTGGTCAAAATAGCGCGATGAACTGGCAATAAATACTGGATCCATAAGGGCGATTTGTTCAAGGATTGTTCCTTTTGCTTGAGGGAATGCCTGGGTAATATTCCAGTCTTGTGGGATGCTTATGCTGAGCGCGATTCCTTGTGGGGTTACGGTAAGTTTGGCTTTATTTTTGAATCCGTATACGCCGGATATGCCAGAAAGTATGATCGTTTTATTGGAGCCGAGCGAAAGGGTTATTTGTTCTAATGTTATCTTTTTTAGTTGAGGAATTTCTTTAAGCCCCGGTATTTTTTTAAAGGGGTAATATGGTTTTTCTTGTAAGACTTCTCCTTTAAGCTGTATATCTGGTTTTTTCCCCCTGCGACGAATAACTGAGGCTGTTGCGTTGAAGTCTATTCCGAGAACTTTGCCTCTGCCGTGGAGGGTGAGTGTACCTGCGCTCGTAAAAACAGCGCGCGGTTCCTTGAGCGTGATAAGGTTTTTTATGGAGATATCCTTTTCGAGTGCTGCTGAGAATTCAAACTGATTATTTACAAAGGAACCCTCGACGTTTCCACCAATTTTTCCCCAACCAAACGGTAACGTTATCTCTAGGGTGCCGCCGAGGATAATTGTTGGTATAGGGCTATAGGAGGTTGTTGATACGCTTAATGTTGGTGTTTTAATTGAACCTAATTTTGCGATTGATAGCGATTCGAGCGTTCCGGTTAACCAAACTTCTGGGGTAGGAGTATCATAAAAGATACTGATTTCGACATTCGTGAGCTTTTGGTTTTTGAAGGGTGTGAGTTTTAACAGCGGATGCGCATCGGCTATTGTTAAGTTTGGGTTGGTTATCTTGCCTATGAACCCCGGATAATCTTCACCAAAATCTTCTGGTTCTACGGTGAGTGGTATGTTATTCCAAAAAAGTTCAATGACAGAGTCCGTCTGCTTTATGGTGAGGCTGCCGTATTTTATCTGATTGTCTTGTAGTGGGATGCCATAATCTTGAAAGGTCTGTATTAATAGTGCTTCTGGTGAAAGTGCGATAACAGGAGTTTCACCAGTTACGGCTGTTTCTCCTAAAACAAGTTCTTCCGCAACCAACCCTTCGGCTTCGGCTTCTATTGCTGCAATTTCTGATTCCTCAGATTCTTCTACAGGCGGGGCTGCTTGCAGAAGTTCCTCGGGCTGATCTATCGGTTGCTGTACTGTTATTGCTTGTTCTTGATTTTGTGTATTGATAGCGAGATTGGGGGTGGTGATAAGTACAAGAACAATAAAAAAATGTAAAAATAGCGATAGTATCATTCCTCATCCTTTCTTTCTTTTCATCTATTCTGCGAGTACTTATCACCTATGAATAGGCGAAAATTCGTGTATTCGTTAGTGAGTTAATGCGTAATGGCTAAATCCACGTGGGGTTATTTGCCTTCAGTGTAGCGATTTTGAACAACTTCCCAATTGATGTTTGTTAAAAATGCGGTGATGTAATCGGCTCGGCCTCCGGCTTTGTGATCAACCATGTAGGCGTGTTCCCACACATCCATAACCAAAATTGGGGTGAAGCCTGAGATATGTCCCATTTCATGGTCGGCAATGAAATGGTTGGTGAGTTGTTTTGTTGTTGGATCCATGTATAAAATGGCCCATCCAATGCCACGGGTTTTACCTGTGTTAATAAAATCATTCTGCCATGCATCGAAAGAACCCCATGTTTTTTCCAGCGCTTGATAGAGTTGTGTGGATGGATCAAGCTTTTTGCTGTTGGATTTCAAATTGCCAAAATAATATTCATGGAGAACCATGCCATTGTACTCGAATCCATAGCGGCGACGGCGATCAGCAATAATAAGTTGGCTGCTATTTTTTTGTGTCAATTCCAGCAGGTCCTGATTAAGTTGGTTAACATTTTTGACGTAACCGAGATACAAATTCCAGTGATCGTAGATTTGAGCATCTGAGATGCCGATAAGAGCGGTTGGTTTGAGATTTTCTTTTGGGGTATAGGTGACAAAGTTTTTCATTATGTTCCTTTCTTTTTTTTCTTGATCTGTTAGCGTTTTTTGCCGCGTATCAGGTTTCGGTGGAACGCGTTGATCAGAACATCCTGGAATAAGAAGAAGACTACTCAATAAGGTGTTACAGAGGGTACATCTTTTTTTCATTACATTGTGCTCCTTTCGCTTCTATAATGTTATTCAGTTTCAATAGTCCTTTCGTGTGACGCATTGTTTAATGCACAAGCCATCCAGCAAGGCAGCTTGTCTTTTGGGGGAAGCAGCATTTCGTGAAGAGCCCGTTCGAAGTCAACGATTTCTGCAAGTGCTCGAGCAACCCATATTGTTTTTTGAGGACTTGCTGATTTTTGCAGAATGGTGAGAATGTTAAGAATGTGCATGAGTGTAATTGGAGCAACCTCTACGTATCCGTCCCAGCGTGAATATTGTTTCTTATTCGGTAACAGACACCACGTATCTCTACCGTGGGTAAAAATCCAGGTTGAACGGAACGCGACTTGTATATTGCGTAATAATGTTGCTGGTTCATCTTCGCTAAATGAAGATCTTCGATAGTGAACACCACGGTAAGTTCCTTTTTTGAATAAACAGGCTTTCTTGATAAGTCTTCTTTTGCAAGCATAGGCGTAATCGATGACCGTTGCGCCTTGATGATTTGTGAGAGAAAGATCGAGCGGAATTTGGTGTTCCATGATAATGCGATAAGCTGCTTGGACGTTATTTGTTAACAATGCTGTATGAAGGGCAGTGTTGCCTATGTTGTCTTGTAGATTGGGGTTTGCACCGTAAGATAAAAGATTGCTGAGAAGATCCAGTCTGTTGGTTTCTACTGCTTTGTGCATAGGAGTTTTGTCGTCATCATCCTGTGCGTCAACATCGACGGCTACTTTTTTCCAGTCTGCAGGGTTAATCTTCATGGCTAAGTGTGGATCGGCAAGACAGGTAAATGGGTTGCTGGTTGGCATTGGCGTGCGGTGCATCGGATAGCAAAACGTTGTTATTGTGGACATGAAGCCACAAAGGATGATTTTTATATTCATGAAAGCCCTTCTTGGCATCTGAAAATGTAATTTGTTAATAACGCGTGAGCCATTTTACCGTGAAAAAACATTGCATACAAGAGCATCTTTTATAACAATGAATGGATGTATTGCGCTTCTTGTTTGGGCGATGATGCACGGGTAATCGCTGATCCAACAATGATGCCTTGCGGCTTTAGGTCGATGATTTGTTGCAGGTTGGATTTGTCAATTTTTCCTGTTATAAAGATTGG
>CAZBUZ010000019.1:0-15452 GCA_964495205.1 uncultured Pseudomonadota bacterium
CGTTGGAAAGCGTTAAAAAAATATGCTTTATATGATTGGCTTGAAGCTTGTCCTTGGGTGCATAAGGTGTATCGAGAAACTTATTCGCCTCGGGCATTGAAAAGAACTATTAAAGATGCCTGCGCCCAACAATATCCTCTCGTTATTTCTTTGGCAACATTGCGGGCTTACGAATATGCCAACCTTGCACGGAAGGTGAGCCCTCGTGGTTTTGTTGCTGGCTTGACGAGTAAGCAAAAATTTTTTCAAGTTGGGCGGAAACTTGCTTTTAAGAAATTGAATGTCGGGCTGCAATTTGAAGATTTGGTACAAGGTGAGCATTTTCATATCACCGATGCATATGCCCAATTATTTGAGCGATTTTTTAGCGTTGTTGTTGACCGTCAATCGCGAGCGCCATTCGTTCAAGTTCCACGCAAGTGGATAAGTTTTGCAAAATTGCGTTTTCTCAAGTGGGGGATTGATAAAAAAAGCAAGGAATTTGGGCGCGTTATTTTTATTAATGCTTTTGCAAAGACGCCGAAGCGCAATTGGCCGTTATCTCGTGTTTTAGAGTTAATTATTGTTCTTAAGCAACGCGATCAGTGGCGCGATGTGAGTTTTATTATTAATGTTATGCCGGAAGATTTTAAGCGTGTTCGCGCTTATTTTAATGATCATTCAGTGAATGATTTGTTTCTTTTTTCGGCGGATCATAATTTTTTTCAGTTGCCAGCAATTGTTTCGATTTGCGATGTGGTGGTTTCTGTTGAAACTGCGGTGATGCATTTGGCAAGTGCACTCAAGGTGCCGGTTATAGCGCTTATGCGTACTAAAAATCCAGAGTGGCGGCCTTGGGATGAAGATCGAAGCATTGTCGTGTCCGCAGCTCGCCGTAGTGATTGGGTTCGCGATATCTCAGTAGAATGGGTTCTTGAAAAAATGGAAATATTAGCCAAGCGGCACTTCTAGAAAATGTAAGGTGGGTGCCCATGAAACAGCTCTTAACGCTTCCTAATTTATTGACATCGTTGCGCATTGTGCTTGTTCCTTTTTTGATGTGGTTTTTTATACTCGGCGGATGGTGGTTGGTAGGGGCTCTTGTGGTTTTTACGGTGGCCGCAATAACTGACTTTTGTGATGGTTATGTAGCTCGCTACATGGGGGATTGCTCAGGATTCGGTATTATTTTGGATCCGATTGCCGATAAGGTTTTGGTTGTTGGTACCTTTGCCTGTTTTGTCTGGATAGGGTTGGTGCCCTGGTGGTTTGTTGGCGTGATGGTAGGACGAGATCTTGTGGTAACCGGCACTCGTTGGGTATGGCGCAGGAAACCATCCGACATGGGGCCTTCGTATTTGGGAAAATGCAAAACTGTTGCACAAATTGTTTTAATCTATGTACTCTTTGCCTGCTTATTATTGCCCCAATTTTTGTGCGGGCGAGATGGCATGTTGTTTACCGTGAATATGATGATATATGCCGTAGCAGGTATCACAATCTACACCGGTATTGATTACCTTTTTCGGTATCGAATGTTGAGGCATCGTGAGCTTGAGAGATAAGCTTTGTTTTATGATTGCAACCGCTGGCTATGTAGGGCTTGTTCCTTGGGCCCCTGGAACGGTTACAAGTTTGTTGACGGTGCTTGTCTTGTGGTGGGTACCGGAAGGCCCAGCGATGTGGGGTGCTTCTTTTATCGTGTTATTTGCCCTTGGGGTTGTAGCATCCGATAATGTGGAACGTAAAACGGGTATTGCCGATCCTTCTTTTGTGGTCATAGATGAGGTGGTTGGTATGGCCATTGCGCTATTGTTTTTGCCAAAGAGTATTTTTTTATATGGGGTGGCTTTTTTGCTGTTTCGTGTGTTTGATATCGCAAAGCCTTTTCCCATTGATAGTATTGAAAAACGTTTTTCGGGTGGGTGGGGCATTATGCTTGATGACCTGGCGGCTGGTTTTGCAACTCTGATGGTGATTCATCTGCTGGTGAAGCCGTTTTGTCTATAAAACGTGCCTGATTTTCTTGCTTAACTTGGCAAGGCGATGTAAAATGAGAAACATTTATAATAAGGCGATGTAAAATGAGAAACATTTATAATTAAGTTGGGGCGGGTGATTCGTCAGCGTTTGATTTTGATTGTAGCGGGGTAAGTTTTTAGGAGCGGTTAGGCAACAATGGTTGTTGCTTTTCGCATATGGCATGGAAGGGTGGATCAATGGCAGATGGTAGTGTTTCTGGAAATGCACCTAAGGGTGATCGAATAGCAGGGGGCATTGCTCCTTTGTCCATAGAGCGTGAGCTTAAGACCGCGTTTCTTGACTACGCGATGTCCGTTATTGTGAGCCGAGCTCTTCCTGATGTGCGCGATGGGCTCAAGCCTGTTCACCGCAGAATTCTTTATGCCATGCACAAGCTTGGCTATTATCACGATAAAGCATATCGCAAGTCTGCTACTGTTGTTGGTGAAGTTATTGGTCACTATCACCCCCATGGTGATGCTGCTATTTATCAATCGATGGTTGGTTTGGTGCAAGAATTTTCCAAGCGCTATCCTCTTCTTGATGGACAAGGTAACTGGGGATCGATTGATGGTGATAATGCTGCCGCTATGCGATACACAGAGTGTCGTATGGCCAAGATTGCCAAAGAATTATTAGCTGATATCGAAAAAGAAACCGTTTCTTTTGTTCCTAATTTTGATGAAACACGTACAGAACCTACAGTTCTTCCAAGTAAAATTCCGAATTTGTTGATCAATGGGTCAACTGGTATTGCCGTTGGTATGGCAACCTCAGTGCCGCCACACAATTTAGGCGAAGTTGTTGACGCATGCTTGGAGCTGTTAAAGAATCCTCAGGTAAGCGATGAACGTTTGTTCGAGATCGTTCCGGGCCCAGATTTGCCAACAGGTGGCCTTATTTGTGGTCGCGGCGGGATTGTGAAGGGCTACAAGACAGGGCATGGTCAATTTATCATGCGCGGTGTTGTTGATATTGAGGAAGACAAGCGCCATGTTGCGCTTGTTATTAAGGAGATTCCTTACCAGGTCAATAAAGTTGATTTGATAACGAAAATTGCTGACTTGGTAAAAAATAAGGTTGTTGAGGGAATTACCAATATTCGTGATGAATCAGCCCGGCAGGGTATTCGTGTGGTTATTGAACTTCGTCGAGGTGAAGAACCTCAGGTCATTCTCAATCAGCTTTACAAGCACACTCAGCTTCAATCCTCAATGTCGATTATTATGTTAGCGCTTAATCAAAACAGGCCGATGTTCTTTACCTTGCGTGAGATGTTGGAGCAATTTTTGCTTCATCGTAAAGAAGTTATCACAAAGCGATCTGAGTTCGATTTGGCACGCAACAAGGCTCGAGCCCATGTTCTTGATGGTTTGATTGTCGCCTTGTCGCACATTGATCAAGTTGTTAGTTTGATTAGGAGTTCGCAAACAGCAGATGAGGCAGCTGCAGCATTAAACAAGCAATTGGGGCTTACAGCTGAGCAAGCAAAAGCGATTCTTGAAATGCGCTTGCAACGTTTGACGGGACTTGAACGTGAAAAAATCAATCAAGAGATTGATGATCTTAAAAAAATTATCGCTAAACTTGAGCTTATTTTGAGTGATGAAAACGAGCTCAAAGCTGAGGTTATTAAAGAATTAGAGTTTGTTAAGGCTACTTATGCCAATCCTCGTAAGACTCAAATCGTTGCCGCAACGGATGATTTGAGTGACATTGACCTTATTCCGGATGAGGACGTGGTGGTAACCTTGACGCGTCGTGGCTACATTAAGCGTGTTGTTCTTGATACCTATACGGTTCAGCATCGTGGTGGTAAAGGTAAGAAGGGGACGGCCGATCTTGAAGAATTTGATGATGTGATACAAGATGTTTTTGTTGCGCGAACGCACGATGAGTTATTATTTTTTACCAATCATGGTCGCATTTTCAGCCTCATGGTATATCAAGTGCCAGAAGGTACGCGAACCTCTAAGGGTAGAGCAATTATTAATCTTTTACAGCTTACAGAGGGCGAGCGTGTTGTGAAGTTGCTGTGTACTCGAGGTTTAGAGAATAAGTTCTTGGTGATGGTGACTAAAAACGGCACCATTAAAAAAACAGATGGTATGGCATTTGCCAAGATTCGCAGCACGGGTATTCGTGCCATTAACTTGAATGAAGGTGATGAACTTGCTTTCTGTGGTATTAGCTCGGGTAATGATACTATTGTGTTGGCAACGAGCAAAGGCCAAGGTATTCGGTTTAAAGAAGATGAAGTTCGATCTATGGGCCGTCAAGCAGCTGGCGTGCGCGGAGTTTCCTTGCGTAAGGATGACTTTGTTGTTGGCATGGAGATTATATCTGATTCAGGGGATGTGTTATTTGCGACCTCTGCTGGATTTGGTAAACGTGTTAAGATTGCTGATTTTAGAATTGCGCACCGCGGTGGTGTTGGCGTGCGGACTATCCCGACAGGTGGTCGTAATGGCATGGTAATTGGATTGACGCAAGTTACCGATCAATCAGAGGTTCTTTTGATTGATACCAATGGTAAAATCATTCGCCTATCGCCACAAGAAATTCGTACCATGGGACGACAAGCTAAAGGTGTCCGTTTGGTTCGGCTTGATCAAGGCCAAATGTTAGCATCTGTTTTTGCTTTTGAAGCTCTTGAAGAGGAGGAATCGCCTGGTGATGAACTTTTAAGCGGTGAGTCTACGCAGCAAGCAAGTGTTTTGGATGAGCCGGAGTTTATGGAAGGCGACGAAGATATTCTTGATGCTGAAGAGCAAAACGGATAGGCTGCGTTGATTATTTGATGCGATGGATTAATTATTTGGGGTGTGTTTAGGCTGTGGGTGTTATGAGCGAACAAAATAAAAGTGTGTTATTACACTTGTCGTTAATCCCTGGCGTTGGTACGGGGACCATTATTAATAAAATTTTACGTGGACTTTTTTTGCAACGATTTCCAGATCTCTTGCAAGCAGGTCTAATTGATATTCTTGATGCACAAGAGCATTTAGATCTTATGAGTCTTTATTCTTTTTCGGACAATGATCTTATGCATCTGTGTGGACTTACGGAGCGTATGGCCGCAGAGGTTGCTCGTGGATTGGCAAATCATGCTCTTTTGACCGCGGAGCAACAGCTCATAGTGCGCTACAACGTTACGGTGCTTTCCTTATTCGATCAAACTTATCCAGATATTTTAAAGCAAATTCATATGCCGCCCGTTGTACTTTATTGTAAAGGAGCGCCATTAGCCACTCATGCGAAGCGGTTTTCTATTGTCGGTTCTCGTAAAGCCGATGCTTATGCTAGCCAGGTGATACATTCAATAGTACCGTCGTTGGTTGCCAATGGCTGGCATATTGTGAGTGGTGGAGCTGAAGGCGTTGACACCATGGCTCATCGTGCGACCGTTGACGTTGGTGGCCGTACGTTAGCTGTTTGGGGATCTGGATTTTTACATCCTTATCCGCCAAGTAACAAAGAGTTTTTTAAAGAAATAGAACAGACTGGTGGAACGCTTATATCACCATTTTCTTTAAACACTCGTCCAGATAAATCTACCTTTCCTGCGCGAAATCGAGTAATTGCTGGTTTGAGCCAAGGGTGCGCTGTTGTGCGAGCCGCTCAACGGAGTGGAGCCCTTATTACCGCTCAATTTGCACTTGATCAAGGGCGATTGGTGTTTGCGGTTCCAGGATCAATTTATGATGATTTGAGCGTTGGTTGCCATGAGCTGATCAAGCAAGGGGCCAAGCTGGTCAATACAGCATATGATATCCTTGAAGATTTTAATGAGGTCGTTGCTTGTACAAGTTTTACACCTGCGATTTTGGTACCCACAAAAGAAGACCCCGTTTTGCAGTCATTGTCAACGTCATGTACCGTTGATGAATTGAGTGGAAAAACAGGCCTTGCGCTGGATGATTTGTTTGATATGTTATTTGCTTTGCAACTTGAAGGAAAGGTGCGCCAAAACTTTGCAGGACAGTGGGAGCGGATATGATTAAAGATATTTTGCATCTCGGCTCACAATCCTATTCTCGTCAGAAGTTATTAACAGCAGCAACCATCCCATTTGTTGTTTTACCCCATGCTTCCGATGAACAACTAATTCGCGGTGAACAATCGTTTGATCTTTATGTTAAGGCAATTGCGCAAGAAAAAATGCGATGCCTCATGCTGCCCGAACAACCACCTCAGGGAAAATCATACATTTTTGTTCTGACTGCAGATACCTTGGTTCATGCGGTTGATTCGGGAGAAATTTTAACTAAGCCCAAAGATCTTGACGATGCCAAAAATATTTTACGTCGCATGCGTGGAAAAAAAGCGGAAGTTGTTACGGGCTGTTGTTTGCAGAAACTTTCTTATGAGTCTGGACGTTGGGATGTGATAGTAGAGACAACTTGGACAACAGGGGCGTTTGTGGAATTTTGGGTTGATGATGAAGATTTTGATGCATACTTTGCTCATGCGCCTAAGGCCATGGTTGCATCTGGCGCTGCTATTGTAGAAGATTATGGGCAGCTTTTTTTAAAAACTATCAATGGTTCTTACTCAGCTGTTATCGGCTTACCCCTTTTTGAATTGCGCTGTGCATTGAAAAAAATGGGATTTGTGTTTTAATTCATCGGACTTTTTTTGTTTGGCTTCCAATTTTTTAGCAGCCGTTCAAAAAGCAGATTATTGATTTTTTCTGAACCTTGCTCCGCGCCTGTGCGGGACTTACTGATTTTCTTTTTTGTTTCTTGCATGCTCAACCAAAGTGTTTTTGCGTCGAGGTTTTCAAAATCAATCTTTTTTATAAGCGGTAGAATGGCGTTATTGGTTGCCTCATCGATGGTGATTGTTTCAAGGTTGTTAAGAAGAGATTCTTCAAAAAACAACAAAAAATCTAAAATATTTGAGTAAAAATGGTCGGCCAATTGATGATAGTCGTCAGGGGCTATCGTTTCGATTTCTTGCATAAAGCCTTTTTCTAGGGCATCTTTAACAAGATTATTAAGTTGTGCTTTTTCATGTTTTAAAAGCCAATTGAGAAGGAGGATGAGTTCAAAAGAAAGCGAAATATTTGCATTCATTAAAAAGCCTTTAAGGTAAGACATTCGTGGCAAAAAGCACGTACCCATGTTCTTTATTAAGATTTAAGTATACGGCATCTTGAGTAAAAAGTAACGATATTTACGTGTTTTAAAGAATAAAGCTGTAGAAAGGGAGTATGCAGTGAAAACTGTGATAAAAGGAGTAGCGTGGCTTACTATGGTTTCAGCATTGTTAAATGGGGATCTTAGAGCAGAGCGTCGTAATGCTGATCAGGTTTTTGATCGCTGGATTAATAAAAAAGGAGCTTATTTTCAACGTGTTTTCAATGAGGTTGATATTGCTGAAAATGCTTGTTCATTAGATGCACAGCGGCGATCGCTCTTCAATAAACGTTTTTATACCTATCGAAATAAATTAAATTCATTTGGAAAATTTTTTATTGCTACGGCAACTCATCCATCTCTTGCAATGACCTTAGAGGCGTCTAATGACTTTACGCTTGAGGCTAAGCAAGAACTTACGAAAATATTTAATCTTTTACAGAACAATGTCCCGGGATTTGTTGCCTATTTAAAACAATGTGGGTTTGCCAGTGAACAATTAAACGAACAAGAGTTAGCGGTAGGATATACCGATGTGCTTGATCAATATAAAAGATTAATGCACGTGTTATTTGTTCGTGATAAGCGCGTGGTAGAGCAGGAGCATTTATTTACGGTTGCTAATCATTTTTTTGATTATTGTTTTTCTTCAAAAACGTGGCCATCTTTTTATAAATTACTGCAATCAACCAAGAATCATCCGATTGCCAGATTATTGTATACCACGATGTGGTATCATCTTGCTGGAGATGGTTGGAAAAATTGGCATGCAGATACCTTAAATGAGTTACAAAAACGATGTCAAAATGGCGGCTCAGTTGTTTATGTTGCCGGCGGAACTGATTTATATCAACTTCTGGATCACGGGATTTATAACATTAAAGTGATCGATCCCATGTTGCCATCTCAGCCTGATTATTACACTGAAGGATGGCATTGGCTTGTCCGTGGGGGTGGAGCTGATGGCGGAATCGGTGATGAATTGGTCGTACCAACAAAAAATAAAAAACTATTACTCAAGCGTAGTTTTTATCAGCAAACTGGATTTTTTAATGCAAAACTTTCAACGGGTAAGGGCTGTAAGATTCCGCAAAGCATAACCGATTGGCAGGTATATGACCAAGGCTCTGGTCGGCTGGTTGGTAAAATAACCTATGATCGGCGTTTTTGCCAGCAACGTGATTTTTGTGTTGAGCCTAGACAGCACCTCTTGATGTCGTTTAATGAATTATATTTTTTAACCACCAACGATCAAGATGGATGGGGGATTCAGCCTCAAAAGTTATCGAACAAGTTTGAATTATTTGTAAAACAGCTTCATCGGCCAATTAACAAACATGTTGTGTGCCACATGAGTGTTGCCGACGCATCCAGTTTAAATTTTATCAAATTAGGGTCTTCTATTAATTAACCATGGGGGGTTGTGATGAAGGTGATAGTGCTTCAGCTGGCGCTGATTTTTTGTTGGTTGCCTTGGGGGTATGCTGTTGAAAAAACGACTGATGATGTTTTTTCAAAATGGCGTGCCTGGCAAAAGTGTTATGCCTATCGTTTACCGAGCGATGTGCATGGCGATAAGGTTGTGTCTTATTGGTCGACGGTTAAACAAAAATATCCAGAAGTGTTTCCTTTAATTAAGGACGTAGGGCCATTTTTATCATGGTTGACGCAGGGGACTATTCAAGCAGATGGGAAATTGTGCAATAAGCCTTTGGATAAGCACGCTCGAGCGAATATTGGGCTTTTTTTCAACCTTCTCACGCGTGATCCCGCGCGTTTTATTTCCTTGTTGCGACGACATCAATTTGCGCAGAATGTGATTAATGAACGTGAACAGCTTATGCCTTTTAAGGTGGTGCTTGATAAATATATTGCTCTGAATAGCCTTCTATTTGCTGCTTATGATGAGGCGGCTCAGAAGGAATATTTATTTTCATGGGCTAATCGTCTTTTTGAGTATTGTTTTGTTGACGCAACCTGGCCGCAGTTTGAGAGCTCGCTTTATGATGAAGCTGTCGATCCCGTAAATAGGTATGTTTATGCGACTATCTGGTATAATCTGGTTGGCGATGGATGGCATTCATGGAGCAAAGAGTGTTTGAGTGGGCTTAAAAAATGTGCTGCTCGCGGAGATGAGATTGTGTATATTGCCGGAGGGTCGGATATTTATCAACTCTTAAAGCAAGGGATTTACCATATAAGGATTATTGATCCGCAGTTGCCGTCACAAAATACCTATTATACCAATGATTGGGAATGGCTTATTAAAGGTTCAGGCAAGCATCATGGTATAGGTGATTGTTTGAAAATGCATATAGGAAAAAAACATTTATGCATGAAGCGTGTTGCTTACTCGGTCAAGGGTAGCTTTTCTACGGTGCTTTCTACGGGGAAGATGGTTGCGTTACCAAAAAGTATAACCACCTGGGATGTTTTTGAGCATGGCTCAAAAAAGGGGCGTATTATTTTTGATCGTCGTTTTTGCTGTCATGATGATTTGTTACCTAAGCCGCATAAAACTTTATTATTTTCATTTAATGAGATGTATTATGCGGCGATTGGGAAAACGCTTGGGGGTTGGGATGTTAACCCGCATGCATTGCCGCCATCTTTTTTGACCTATGTGAAGCAATTGCGCAAGCCAATAGGTAAACATGTTTTTGATCATATGCGAGAAGGGGATTGTAGTCGGTTTGCATTTATACGATTGGGCAGTGTACCCACATAAGTGATTTAGTTTGCCTCATTGTAAGAAGATAGATATTCGGTTATGCCTTTGCAGATACCTTGCGCAAGAAGTTTGCGATAATTCGTGCTGGCAAGCAGATGAGCTTCTTTTTTGTTGGTGATAAAGCCGACTTCGACTAGTGCTGTTGGGCTTGGGCTATTAAAAAAAATGCGGAAGTGCTCTGACTTTACGCCACGATTAACAATAGGGATGTTTTGTGATCTTAATAGTGAAATAATGTTGTTTTGAATAGTGTTAGCAAGTTGATGAGAAAGGTTCGTTTTTTTTTGCAGTTGATTATCTATTGAGGTTGCATAGTCCATATTTTTTTCTAAGTTAACAAACAAAAAACCGCCGGTACGTGTTGGAGGCAAAAGCTTTTTGGTATTGAGATAATAAGTTTCTAAGCCGCTGGGTGTTCTCCCGGCGGCACCTCCCGAGTTAATGTGTATGGAGACAAACAATTGAGCTTTTAATTGATGCGCAAGTTCTGTGCGTTCACTGAGCGATATCTCTTTATCTTCATTTCGTGTAAGTAATACCGAAAATCCTTCTTTTTTTAACAGCGATCGTGTGCGCAAGGCAATGTCGAGCGCCAAGTCCTTTTCCTTAAGCCCATAACTTTGAGCTCCCAGATCAACGCCGCCGTGGCCAGGATCAAGGACGATGCGCATGGGCCCTATTTCTTTTGGGGTACTAAAAAGACTTGCGAGTTGATTTTGTGTATCGCTTTTAATTGTATCGTTGTTCGCTTGCAGGATTATTGAACTTTTTGCATTGAGATTGCTGAGGGTTTCTTGTGTAAAAATATCAAAGACGAGACGGTTGGGCTCTTCCATTTTGCACCATTTGATGAGTAAGCTATTTTTAATGGTGGTTATTGTGTTGTCTGGGTTTGTTATTTTTCGTGTTTTTTCAAAATCTATGGTTAAGACAACCTTGGGAAACTTTTGGCTTTTTTCAAAAAGATCTATCTTATTAACAAAGCCCAATTTTTTAAGTTTGCTGAGTTTCGCGAGCACCTGTTTTTTATCAAAATGTTGCAGGCGCATACCGGGAAATGAAATACGAAGTTGAAGGTTGTCTGGTATGATTTTTTTCTTAAAATAAATTGGTTGAGTGAAATCAAAGATAAGCTGCATTGTGTAATTGCCTTGAGATACCTCTACCCAATTAAGTCGGTTAAATTCCTGTGTTGATTCTAGGTAATTTTTTTCTTGTTCTTGCGTTGCTGACTCTTTGATAAGTTCATCGGCCTTGATTGGCGTTGATAGAGAAAACAGCAGGATAACTCCTACTGCATATGAAATTTTTTTCATGGTCGCCCCTCCCCCCTTTATGATCTTTTTTATTTTAGCAAGTTGAAGACAGATAACGTAAGTAATTTAAAAAGAGTTTCTGTCATGCCTTCCCCCATGGCATTGTGTCCTTTGCGTCTTGTTTTCTATTTTCAATTTATCAATAAATCAACAAGGGTTTCAATTGTTTTTTTCAAGATGTAAGATTTATTCGTAGGTAAAAGGGTTTTGGGTTTTGATAAAAAACATTAAAATGGCTGGCTGTTATAGCAGCTTTAAGGTAAGCTGTTTGCACGTTCCCAGGTGTTTATGTGTTCCGCATTGAAAAGGCTATGCATGAAGATTCAAGAAAATGTTTCATTGGCTGATAAAAATTGGTTTCAAACGGGAGGTCCAGCTCGTTTTTTTGCTGAACCCGCAACGTCGCAGGATTTTGCAGAAATTATTCGGTTTGCAGCGGAGAAACAGTTTGATATTTTCATGCTTGGTTGTGGTGCTAATATCTTGGTAAGTGATGATGGCTTTGATGGGTTAGTTATTCGTCCTCAATTAAAGGATATTGTTGTCGACGAATCAAATGGACTTGTGACCGCAGGTGCTGGGGTGACAATTCAGGATTTGATTGATCGCTGTCTTGATCATGGGTTGGTTGGTCTTGAGGAATTTAGTGGTATTCCGGGAACGGTTGGTGGATCGGTATACATCAATATTCACTATCTTGAGTTTTTTTTGAGCCAGTTTCTTGTCGATGCTCTTGTTGTTGACCGTTCAACCGCTGAGTTGTTGGAGGTTGAGGCGGCTTGGTTTAATTTTGGTTATGATCAATCAAAGCTTTTTGAAAAAAACTATTTTTTGGTAGAGGCGACCTTCAAGCTGCGAGTTGTTGATGCTTTAGCTGCTGCATATGCCAAGGGCCGTCGTGATGAAATTGTTCGTCATCGTAATAGACGCTATCCAATATCTAATACCTGTGGCAGCTTTTTTAGAAATTTTCATGAACATGAAATCGCATGTTCTATTAATGGTAAAAAGATTCCTTATGTTGCCTATTATCTTGATAAGCTTGGTGTGAAGGGTGAGTTGTTTGTAGGCAATGCTGTCGTTTCACATCAGCACGCAAATATGTTGGTTACCAAACAAGGTGCGACGAGTGCTGATGTTATTCGGCTTGCACGTAAGATGCAAGAATTGATGCGAGGGCAATTTGGTATCATTCCCCAGCCGGAATGCCAGCTTGTTGGCTTTAAGGATAATCCTTTTTTGCGTTGATCCGTCGATAGAGGTCTTGGCTGAGTACTTTTTTTCTGATATTTTTCTATGCAACGTTATTAATTTTTAATCGTAGGGGAGTTTTAATGAAACAGAAAGTTTTAGGCCTTTTGTTTTTAAGCGTTTTTGCTTTCGGATCATGGTTGTCTGTTGATGCTGGACGCCGTCGTGGTCGCAGCCATATGCAACCTCCTCCTCGTTGTTTGGTAGGGCATGGAAAATTTTTGCCAGCGGTTCCTGATCATCACAAAAATCCATTTCTTGTATTAACAAACATTTCTGAGTGGTTTGATGAATATGGTGCAGCATATGCCGAATCGCATGAATCGATAGATTTCGGTGCATTATTGACTGAATTGGATAAGCTGATCGTAGCTGGGTGTGATATTAATGCTCCAGATGCGCATGGTGATGCGCTTGCACATAAAGCAGTTATGACGGATGATGTTGTTTTGTTGGCGCATGTTTTGGAACACAGCGCTTCATTTGGTGTTGTTAATGCTCGAGAAGAATCGCTTTTGCATGTTGCTGCTGCTCGGGGTAGCTTAAAAAGCTTACAGTTTCTTTTGCCGAAGTTTTCCAATGTTAATATCCAAGATGCTGATGGCAATACACCGTTGCATACAGCTTTATTAACTGGGCATCTTGATTGTGCTTTTTACATTTTTGCAAGAATGCACGATAACATCAACCGGAGGATTGTTAATAGCGATGGGCAATCGGTTTTGGATTGTGTGTACGCTTGCTTAGCCACGAGAACGATATCCGTTAAATTGGAATGGCGTACGCAGAGAGGACGGTCTTATCATTGCTGCCGCGTTGTTCGCCCTAAACAAGAGGATTTTGTGCCTTTCTTCGATTGTGATTGGCAAGGATTTAGGGACGGCAATAAAAAGTTATGGGCCTTTGGGGGTAGGGCGGTGCGTCAAGATCGCGATGTTCCTTTTGCGTTGAGTATGGCATGGAATGGTTGGATTGATCTTGTTTATCCTGAAGGCGATCGTGATACGGCACAATTAATAGCCATCATGCGAGGTTTGGGTGGCGATGAGGTTGTTTTTGCGCAGTATTTAGCTGATCATAAATGCTTTTAAATCTCATCATTAAGTATTTTGTTGCGGTAATGCTGCATGAGCCTAACCATAAAATGAATATTGTGGATGGTGGCGAGGGTGTAGAAGGTTAGCTCATGTGCTTTAAATAAATGGCATAGATAAGCTGTTGTATAATGGGTGCATGTGTAACACGTGCACCCATCTTCTATGGGGCGCATGAGTGTTGCACAGCCGCTTTGCGTGATTCGCTTATTGCCGGTTGCTGTAAAGAATAGCCCGTGTCGTGCGGCTTTTGTCGGATGAGAGCTGTCAAATGTGTCGATGCCAAGCGGGACAATGTGTTCAATTGATGGTAGATCGCCAATGCCGAGTAGGTGATTGGGTTTGTTGTTGGGAACATACGGCATAAGAAAATCTAAGAGCTCAAACATTTGTTCGCGACTTTTGCCTAGGCTACCACCGATAGCGTAACCATCAAAGGCGTGTTGGCTTAAAAAGTCACAACTTCTCTTGCGTAACTCATGATCTAGGCCGCCGTGAATAACGGCATAAAGTGCCTGTTTGTTTTTATTTTTTTCGTGCTCATGGAGTGAGCGAATTTCCCAGCGATGAGTGCGATCAAGTGATTTTTTGAGCTGACGAGGATCCATGTGGTAGGGCGGAAGTTCATCAAAACTGATAAGAATGTCTGCGCCGATATCTTTTTGTGCTTGAATAGATGTCTCTGGGGTTAATAGGATTTTTGCACCATCACGGTATGACCGGAAAAGAACGCCGTCTTCATTAATTTTAAGTACCGAATTATCATGCTTTTTCGTGCCTTTGCTTTTGAGTTCGTTGTGTACGCCGCCGTACATGAGGCTAAATACTTGAAAGCCGCCTGAATCGGTGATAATCGGAAGATTGCGGTTCATGAATGCATGAATACCGCCTGCCGCTTTGATAATTGATGCGCCTGGCTGCAACATGAGGTGATAGGTATTGGCAAACATGAGCTGTTGGCCGAGTTGTTCAACCATTTTACTGTCTAACGCTTTGAGTGCGGCATTAGTGCCAACGGCAACAAAATTTGGCGTGTCGATGATGCCATGTGGTGTGTGAATTTTACCAACACGGGCGCGAGACTTTTTAGATTGATGAATAAGTTCGAACGTAAAAGAATTCATAGCTCTTTATTGTTTGGGTACTATTTTTTTTGCAAGGCCGATGAGGGGAATGCTGAGGCCTATAATGCAAAATTTAATGATGAGACTTACTACAATTATATGCAAAAGCGAGCCGACGATTCCATAAAGACCAAGAAAGCTGAAGAGTATCGTGTCGAGTGTTTGACTGAGCGTGAGAGATAAAGCGGTTCGCAAAGCAAAAAATTTACCAAGAAAGCGTTTTTGAAGCAAGGAAAAAACGCGAGCATCTACCAGTTGTACGATGAGATAGGTTGTTATTGATGCAGCAGCGATACGAGGCATAAGGCTAAGGATGGCATTATAGTGAACGTGGGCGGTATCAAAGTGATTGGGGGTGTACCATATATGTAGTTGGCTCATAACAAGAAACAATAAAAGACAAAAAAAACTAGCCCAAATGGTTTTTACTATGCGTTCTTTACCAAAAAATTCTTGGATGAGGTTGAGGCAGAGAATACCGCCCACAGCATAAACATCACTGCAGGTAACATCAAACCCAAAGAGTGTTATTTGTTTTGCTATAAATAAGTTGGAGAGAACACCAAAAAGACAAAGTGTTGCTATAAGAGTATTTTTCCCTAATTTGAGTGCGCCCAGGCAAAAAAATATGGTTGCTAAGGTATGTGCAACAAAAAAAGCTTCATTTATCATAAAAATCCTTATGTTTTATGCGATGCCACTTAGTGTAATTTTACAAATATAACATAAAAAATCAAAGGCCTGTCTGGGTTCATGACATTTGAGACTGATGGGCCTCCATATGTCTATAGTAT
>CAZBUZ010000020.1:0-9729 GCA_964495205.1 uncultured Pseudomonadota bacterium
ACAAAAGAAACTTCTTTTTGAGAAAATCTGAAAAGATCTCTAAATGAAATCATTGGCATAATGAAACACGTTGGTCACTTGCATATCAAATGACCAACGAAATTTTTAGGCACCAAGACGCTTGCGTCCGGCTGCGCGGCGGCGCTTGATAATTTTTTGGCCTGACTTAGTAGCCATGCGCTTTAAAAAACCTACCTTCTTTTTTCTTCTTCGGCGGCTTGGTTGATACGTGATTGACATACCGAACTCCTGTGTACATTGAATTAATCGATGAGTTTATTTCCAAGAAAGCATTATTCTAGCCGATAAAATAATACATGGCAAGGTGTTTTTGCCTTGTAAGGTGGTAGATTTTTGCCTAAAAATTAAGGTTTCGTACGGCTGGTTTGTTTCAGATTGAAATCTTTTTTAGTGGGTAAGTGTGTAAATAATAGTGTTGAGTGTTTTTTCTCGCATGACCGCTTGTGCTAAAACGCTTGCATTGAGCGGGTCTTCTATTTCCTCTATTTTCTCAAAGGTTGGCTTAAAATAAATAAATTCCTTGAGGCGCTTATTGTTGAAGAAGTGAAGGTATTGTTGCACATCGCGAAGATCAACTTTGATATTTTCATTATACGATATTTGGTCGATGAGGATTTCTTCCTTGAGTTGTTTTTCTGCTAACGTTTCAATTTGATCAAAAAAGTCTGTTTGTGCTTTGTAAACATGGTAATCTGGTTGTTTCATAATAACAAGCAAGATGTCCTCTTGGCGGCGCAAAACTAAATGTTTGGGGATTTCAAAACGATGTTTGGTTAGAAACAGTGTAAACATTTCCTCTATGATTGCTTTGCGTTGCGAAAGATCATTACGAAAAGAAAAGACTTCTATAAGCTTACTGTGAATCTCAAGTTTGTTTTTGAGCTTAAATGACTGCTTAAAGATATCGAGTGAAAGGTGTGAGCCTTTTGATATGGCTATTATTGTGACAAGGAAATTGTAATAGCGATCGTCAACTTCATGGATATCGTTATCTAAATCCAATTGATAAGTAACAAAAGACTCGCCAATTTTTTTGTTAAGCAGCAGTCTTTTAAATTGATCGGGAATCTCACTTTTTTTAATTTTAACCCAAAAAAAACTGTTCAAAGGGTACGGTAGGTCTGTTTTGTTTTGGCCGAGCAATCTAATTTCTATGCATGCCCAATCGCCTTCTTCAATGGTATCATGATTTATTTTTTTTAGCGGGGTTGCTTCTTGCTCTACAAATTGAACTACTTGTTTATCTAGGTCTTTATAGCGTTTACGACGAGGGATTTTAAAAGCGAAGTGTTTCCATTCTTTGAGTTCGATTTGATCGGCAAGCGATAAGTCGAAATAAAAGTGTGCTGCCTGGTTTGGCGATATTTCAATAGCGGTGAGTCGTGGGTAATTAGCATAGGGAATTTTTTGTGCGCTGATCTCGGCGATAAGAGCATCAACAACATGATGGCGGTAGAGATATGATTTTACCTTTTTAGTGATTTCCGCGTTAAAGGTTGATTCCAGGTACTCGTTTGGCACTTGATTATTGTTAAAGCCTTCAAATTGTTTTTTGCTGAAAAAAGATATTGTTTCATTATAAACTAAATTGGTAACTTCAGCACTTACTTCGACCTTAATTTTCATAAGATGGGATGAAATAGAAATAAATTTGAACGTCATGAGAGGATTTGTGCTTTGAGCTGGATAGGTAGATAGGCTGTTCTGTTGCTCTGTGATGATTGGCGGCATGGTGCTTGATTGTTCCATGATAATCTCCTTTTTTGAGCGCAATGGACATTGTGGTGCAAGAGGGGGGATTCGAACCCCCACCCTCTTTCGAGGACTGGCTCCTAAGGCCAGGGCGTCTACCAATTCCGCCACTCTTGCGTGTCGTTTGTGAATGGACCGTTTGTTTTTTCGACGTTCATTCAACTTACCCAAGATGCGATAAAAAAATCAAGCTTTTTCTAAGAGGAGAAAATATTGTTAGGTTATTGTAATTTATTGGTTAACAGCCTGCCAATCATTTCCTATAGAAGTGATTGGTGGGTTGCCAGGGACTCGAACCCTGAACCTGCAGATTAAGAGTCTGTTGCTCTACCAGTTGAGCTAGCAACCCATTAAAGACGATAATGCATTTGATGCTAAAATTCTAACAGATTGAGCAAGAAAATAAAGCTATTTTTTTCCTAATCTGTTAATAGTTTATGCGTATGTTCATAGCGCGCTAATTGAAAAATATCCTTTGGCCATGAGGCTTGAATATCATCGATGGTACCTTTTTGAGGATTTAAGACTGGGGTAAACAGAGGCTCAAGGACTGCGCTTACTTTGAGATCTCCGACAATTGCCGTGAGGTTATCTTTTAAGATTTTGATGTAATGAGGTGTTTGTATTGGTTTGCAGTATCCATCAACAAGCTTTTTAGCCGCTTGCCCATCGCCGGTTGATTTGATTCTTTGAACCTCTTGCATGAGCTCGGTAACAACGGCAATGGTTTTAGGGATATTGATATCTGTAATTTCTATAATTGTCTTTGGTTGGCCATCAAAGGAGATTGATTGTTCAACAACTTTAAAACAATCATGTGCAAAAAGATGCGCATAAATGGTCCAGTCAGCACGAGCGTGATCGCCCGCAATGTTTGGGTTGTCTTCATTTTGTGAAAATAGTCGTCGGTAGGCATCGTGAAGCATGGTGTGGATACACCAATCAAGAAGTTCTTTTTGAGATATACGCTTTGCCCATTTCTGTAAAAAACCTGTGGCGATTAATTTTTCTACATTGGTTAACATGACCTGTAAGCTTATGATTTCTGCTCGTAATTCTTCAATGGTTGATTCATATCCAGCTAAAAAAAGACTTTCATTGCTGCTGGTAACGGGTATGATATCGCCAGTGGTGTATGTTTTGCCTTCGATGGTTAGCGGGTCTCCTTCTTTGATGGTGTGCATTGCATGTTTGCCGCTCCCATGGCCAATTGTTTCATGTAAAAGGCAATGTAATTCCCAAATATCATCAATGATGGTGCATTCTGGTGAGTGTTCTTCGAGCCACTGTGCACGATCTTGAGAAAAGAAAAGTGTGCGATAGCCGGTAGGATTTATAAGAAGCGGTAGCTGTTTGATCATTTTGTACATAACTTGTTTTGAGCCATGCGTTGCTCTAACCTCTGTATAGTTAGGAAGGCAGTAAGCTGCTGTTATGTGCAGTGGTCCCAAATCTCCTGTGCCAAAGACCTTGCAATTTATTGATGCATTGGGCAGCGTGGTTATATTGTTACGTTTAAATTCCTGAGGAATTGGAAGTGCTTGCTCGAGAACCGGTAAGAGTGTATTGAGTTTGGTGAGATCAACGCTTTTGATGGTGGCGTCGCCTTGAAAAAAACCCCGAACGCCTTTTGGGTCTTTATAAACTTCTATGAAGCCTAAATTATACGCTATTTTGCTGGTGCTTTTGAGCCAAGCAATACAATGTTTTTTGAATACTTCTTCATCGCCTGTTTTGAAAAAATCATGCAACAATCTAAGACTTTCTGTTAAGTATTGATCAAAGTATTGAGGATTCTTTTTTGTATGTTCATGGGCCTTCGTTAACCAATGACATACAACACGAAGCTCTTTGTCATATTTGCCGTTAACTTTGTAGGCGAGTGTTTTAGGCATGCGTTTATCTTGCGCCTTTGCAACAAAAAAATAGTTATTTAATTTCTGTTGTTCATGGGCTGGTAATTGCTGATAATCTTCTTCAGTAAAATCCGGTGCGTAAATGTTGGCGGCACTTTTTTGAATATTGTTGGGGATTGTTGTCGTTGGTTCATCGTCTTGATCAAATAGTGATTGTCCAATGTATTCTATTTCTTTTGCGGCGTTTGGATAGTTGATTAATCCGAGGACAGTGGTGAGGTTTGCAGGCGTGATGAGGTCAAGGTTTAATTTTTTTGGTGTGCGTTTGTTATTGATAAATTCTTTTTCAAAATAGTGTCCATGATTTGTCCAAAGATAGACAAAATAATATTCTGCTTGTTTGAGAAAAGATGGCATATCGATCAATTGATTCTTTAACCCGAGAAGTTTTTCTTTGTTGTTGATGATGGCAAAGAATAGGTCAATAATTTTGTTGGCATCGCGGTGAACTTGATCAGCAAAAATGCAGTTTCCTGGAAGGCTTGCGCGATAAAGATAATACAGAAGTACGCGTTCTTCTGGGGCAAGTTTATTGTAATGCTCTGCTAGTTGGTCGTTATATTGGATAGCAATTTCTCCATATCGTTCAAGTGTTTTAGGTGCGGAAGGGAGTGGCGTTATGGTGGAGGAGCCTGATCGTTTATAATGGCAGCTGAGAAGGCCGCTGAGTAAAAGCAAACAAATAAGTAAAACTTTTTTCATTGCTTCTCCTTGTTTTTATAAAAAAATATTAGGCGTAGTATAGCACAAAAATAGATGGTTTTCGCAGGGGGGGCTTTATGGTAGACTAAAAGTAAGTTTTTTTAAGGATCAATTTGTTACCGATGGATGATCATGAACAATCCCTTAGATACCCCCGTTGAGCTGCTTAGCTTGCAAGAGACACCAGAAGACAAGGTTTTCGTGTTTGAGCCAAGTTGTTTTGATGAGTACCTTGGCCAGAAAGAGGTGAAAGGCAAACTTAATGTTTTTGTGCAAGCATGCAAAATGCGCGGCGAGCCGCTTGATCACATGCTTTTATTTGGTCCTCCAGGACTCGGGAAAACGACCCTGGCAAAAATTATGGCTAAGGAATTAGGCGTCTCTTTTAGGATCACCAGTGCTCCCATCTTAGAGCGTACCGGTGATTTGGTTGCCATTCTTTCGAGCATTACACCGCGTGAAATCTTGTTCATTGATGAAATACATCGTTTACCTAAAAATGTTGAAGAAATTTTGTATAGTGCAATGGAAAATTTTTGCGTTGATGTGATTATTGGCCAGGGGGCTGGTGCCAAGTCGATTCGTTTACCCCTCAATCCATTTACGCTTATTGGTGCAACAACTAAAACCTCACTTATTTCGGGTCCACTGCAAACACGTTTTGGCATTGTGGAACGGTTAGATTTTTATGAGGCGGAGGATCTTGCGCAGATCGTTTCTCAAAACGCACAATTTATGGGAATGCCTATTTTGCCCGAGGCGGCTTTAATGATTGGGCAACGTGCGCGTGGGACGCCGCGTATTGTGAAACGTATTGTGCGTCGAGTGCGTGATTTTGCTCAGGTTAACAAATACAACGTTATTGATGTTGCGGTTGTAGATCAAGCGTTATGTTTTTTGGGCATCGATGAAGATGGTTTGAATAAGCTGGATCGTGCATTGTTGACGCATATTTTGAGGGATTTTGATGGAGGGCCAGTTGGTCTTGAAACTTTAGCTGCTATGACCGGTGAGGATAGAGAAACTATAGAGGATGTTTGCGAACCGTTCTTGCTGCGTTTGGGGCTTTTGCAAAAATCGCCTCGTGGTCGGCAGATACCGCCTAAAAAAATGTTGCAATTGCGGCGCAAGCTACTCGGCGAGACAACGGTAGAACAGGGCCAGTTGTTTTGATTTTAAAGTTTTAGGTTTTACTTTTATTGGGGTTTATGAAAAAATTAATTAAAGGAATTGTTGATTTTAGAAAAAAATCACTACAAAAATATCGTGATAAATTTTCAAAATTAGCAATGCGACAGTCTCCGGATGCTCTTTTTATTGCATGTTGCGATAGTCGGGTTGTTCCGAATGTTTTTGCATCAAGTGATCCTGGCGATTTGTTTGTTTTACGCAACATTGGTAATATTGTTCCTCCATATCAGATTATGGATTTTTCTGTTCATGCTGCTATAGAATTTGCTGTGCTTAATTTAGAGGTGCAAGATATTATCATTTGTGGGCATTCAGAATGTGGCGCAATGCATGATCTTATGAATAATTGTCGCATGGATGGTGCTTGCGTTAATGCATCTTTAAAATCGTGGTTGCAATATGCTTCATTATCTTATGAGAAATTTGAAGACTCTTTTTTTGAAAAAAGTAATCTTACTCCTTGTAATGTGTTGTCGAGAGTTAATGTGCTTCAGCAATTAGACAATTTGATGACGTATCCTATGGTTGCTGAACGGGTGCATAGCAAACGACTTGGAATCCATGGTTGGTGGTTTGATTTAGCAACGGCTGATATTTATCATTATGATCAAAAATCAGAAGATTTCATTTTAATTGATGAAAAAGAGGCTAAGGTGATGTTAAGATCTTATTGAAATGGGTGAAATGATTTCCTTTGATGATTTTACTAAAGTTGATATTCGTGTGGGGACCATCATTGCGGTTGATGATTTTCCCGAAGCGCGTAAGCCGGCTTACAAGTTGCTTATAGATTTTGGTTTGGTGGTGGGGATTAAAAAGTCAACAGCGCAGATTACAGTGCATTACTCCAAAGAAGACTTGGTTGGCAAGAAGATTTTGGCTGTGGTGAATTTTCCACCTAAGCAGGTAGGTCCAACGATATCCGAAGTTCTTTGTTTGGGTGTTCCAGATGAAAATGGTGATGTTGTTCTTATTGGTCCTGACCAAGCTGTTTCTTCTGGGGTTCGATTATTTTGATCGTGCAGCTCGTGCTTTTTCAAGGTGTGCATAATGTTCTGGGTTAACTTCTTTGATGAGTGCAATAAGATTGCCGGGAATGTTTTCGATGGTAATACCATGGTTTTTGGCAAAGGTTACGATTTTATTTGTTGCTTCTGAGATTTCTTCTGGTGTATCTACCATCAATTCGATTTCACAAAGATGAAAGGAAAGGTGTTCGAAGGTTGCATGATCGATATCAATAATAAAACCATCTTTCGTGTATTTTTTGCGGATTTTGGTAAGGGTATAGCGTGGGGCATAACCGGCATTAGCAAGTGCATTTTTTAATGTTTCACCAGAAATTCCCAATGTTGTTTGGATGGTGGCTTCATCTTCAAGTTCATGTTTTGGCGTATTTGCCTGTTGTGCGAGAAGTGGGCAGGTAGTTGCTGGTGTTTTCAAAACAAAAGAACCATTGCGCGTGCGTAGCCAAAAATCTTTGAGCGAAAGCTCATAGGTTGGTGAATCATAGTAAATGTCGGTTAGCCGTTCTTCACGCACAAATGTGGCGCCGTTTAAAAGTGCTGCTTCTTGTTCGGGGGTTGGTTTGCATTTAATTTCGACTTCTATCATGTTTTATCCTTTCGCATAATGAGTACATTGATGCCAGTTTGATTAAATTTGGACAACTTGGCAAATGCTTAAGCATGCAATAAAAACGCCGGCAGGTGTTTGAAAAATACCTGCCGGCAAAGGAGAAAAGTCAGAAAATAAGCTATCTCTATTAGTCGTTGTGGGTGCAGCGATATAAGATGCTTGCCAAGATACCTCCTGCAAATGGTCCGATGAGATAAATAGGAAGGAAGCTAATCGATGTTCCGCCTTTAAAAAAATCAAAAACAATTGGACCTGCGCCTACTGCTGGGTTAATTGCCCCGCCAGATGATGAACCGCACATAAAGGCAACGGCTGCAAGCGTAAGACCAATGATGAGTCCATTCGCGGCAGAAGCTGGACGGACAGAAGATGTTGTTTCCAAGATAACTGAGCAGAAAAGAAAGGTGCCAAATGTTTCGATGAGGATAGGTTTAAGCATGCCAAGTGTTGCGATTGGTGCTGGGTAAACAACTTTGCCAAAGAAATAGAAAAATAATGCGCTTGCGGCAAAAGCACCCAAAAACTGGAAGAGCATATAGCCAGGTACGTGTTGCAGTGAAAATTTTCCACGAAGCCATAGCGATAGGGTGACCGCGGGGTTATAATGGCCCCCAGAGATATTTCCGCCAACATAAATTGCTGAGGCAAGAATGAGACCGATTGCTAGGGGATTGCCTGTTGTAAGGACTGCAAAGACAAGGAAGAAAGTTCCTATGGCCTCAAGAAGATACTGCTTTAAAAATAACGCGTTCATCATTATCTCCTTCTGCGCGTTTGTTGTTGAGGTTGACTTACCGATTGATAAAGTTGTTGCAGATACGCTTTTTGATTTTTGGTGGTGAAGTTGGAATGGTAGGCTTTGACGATAAGGGTTGCAAATTGTTGACGTAATTTTTGGCCGAATTTATTGCTTTTTTTCGTTATGTTGTTTATCGCTTTGGTAAACGTCTTGATTGTTGCCGCATCAACTTGTTGGCCCATGGTTTGATCAAGAAGCTTTATGAGCCCGGGCAAGATCTTTGATGCTTTTTTCTTTTTCATAACTGCTTTAATATCTTTGGCGTATGATTTTGCTTTTGATTTTGATGTACGCTTTCTTTTTTTTGAGGTTTTCTGAGGTTGTTGTGTTGTTGGGCTCCAGGTGCTTTGATCAGCTCCAAGGACAGGTGCTTCTTGTGCGGTTGGCGTGGATGCGCCACTAAGTTGATTTGCTGTATTAGTCAGCCATTGTGCTTGCGCATCATTTAAAGATAATTTTTGTAGATTAGATGCAAGAATAGGAAATATTTGTTTTCCTGCTGGTGAGAGTTGATTAAGCTTGTTGTAAAGAGCATTGATTTCTGTGGGGCCGACAGGTATGACTTGCGCTTGCGATATGAGGGTTTCAAGTGTATTGAGGTGGTCTTCATTAATTCCAGTTGGGTTTGCGATAAACCATGTAAACCATTGTTGTAGCGCTGAGGTTGCGTCGACTGTTGCTGGTCCGGCATTTTGGTTAACTTGCACTTCTTGTGGGGCAAGCGATATTGCATGCATAATAAAAACATTTGCAAGACATAGGCTTAGCACCATGCCGATGAGCGTTTTTTTATAGACCATAACGATGTCCTTTCCTTTGGGTTATTTTTGTTCAACTCTATTTTTTTCTGATACGAGGGATTAAACTCTTTGCCGTCCAATCTTTTTGTTTATCTGATAACAAATCGGTGAGGGTGGAATTATTAACAAGTTGTTCGAATAACTTAAGGGTGCCTTTATCTCCGGCTGGGCTTTCTGTGTATAGTCGTTCAAGAACTTTTGCATATGTATTTTGTTGCTCATCTCTGAATGCCGAGATTCCTTGAGCAAAAGCAATTAACTTTTTAAGGGTGTTAAGTTTTGTTCTGAATGAAGCTGCTTTGGTAAGATCTGCGATGAATTTGTCAAATTTACCGCTTGCTACGGCATCCATTCGAGTTGCTTTGGTGGCGGTACGAGATTCTGCTCTGGCAGATTTGGCTGTTGATGTTTTGGATGCGCGCGTTCGTTTCGTTGTTGTCAATTTTGCAGGTTTACCAGTAGCGGTAGGAATCATAGTCTTGTTGACGTAATCTTTCTGCCCTTTAGAGAGGGCATTTGATTTGCCTGCAGCTTTAAGTAGCTCAGCAAATTCAGTTTCTTCGTCCGGCGTCATTTTGCCCGCCTTGCGGCGCTTCTCGAGTTCGACCAGAGCTTTAGCGATTTCGTTTTGCGTTTTGGAGTCGACTTTTTTACCCTTAGCGCCAGCGATCATTCCTTTGAGGTCTGCGATGGCTGCTGAGGTGTTAGGGTTCTTGGCCGCAGCTTGAGCTGCTGTTGCAGTTGGTGTTTTAGCTGTTACTTTGCTTGGCTTTGCTTTAGAAGGAGCTTTGGCTGGTTTGCCGGTAGCGGCAGGGATCATGGTCTTGTTGACGTAGTCTTTCTGGCCTTTAGAGAGCGCAGGTGACTTGGCGGCCTTTTCAAGAAGATCGGCATATTCAGCTTCATCCTC
>CAZBUZ010000020.1:9829-14940 GCA_964495205.1 uncultured Pseudomonadota bacterium
CGATGATCCCTTTGAGCTTGTTGATGGCGCTTGAGGTATTTGGATCTTTTGCGGCGTCTTGAGCAGCTTTAACCGAAGGCTTAGTAGGCTTGGTTGGTTTGCTTGGTTTTGTCTTAGAAGGAGCCGGTTTTGCTGGAGCAGGTTCCTTGCTGATTGCAGGTATCATGGTTGTTTCGACATGTTTTTGTTGTTTGCTCGAGAGGATTGTTGATCCTTTTGTTTTGCGCAGCAATTCTTCGTAGAGCGTTTGTTCCTCAGCTGTTAACTTACCAGCTTTGCGACGTTTTTCGAGCTCGGTGAGCGCTTTAGCAAATTCATTTTGAGTCTTTGTGCTGACCTTTTTACCTTTGGCTCCATCGATCATATTCATGAGATTGTTAATGACGTTGGTGTTGTTAGGGTCTTTGAGTGCGTTTATGATTCTCTTGACCGTTGGCTTGACTGGTTTAGCTGCTGGTTTAACCCCTGGAATAGCGACTGTTGCAGAAGGCGCGACTCCCGTTAACCCTGGTATCATAGTTGTTTGTACATAGTCTTGTTGCGCTTCGCTGAGTACTGGAGCATATTGAGCGTAGTTAAGGAGCATGGCTAATTGTTGTTGATCATTAATTGGCAGGTTGCCAGCTTGTTGATAGAGACCTGTTATCGCTTGAGCAAAGGTATTTTGAGTTTTTTGATCCAGGGCTTGCTCTGGTGGAAGACTGTTGATGAAGTTGATGAGCTGGGTAATTCTTTGTGATGGATCTTTAAGCTTCGTGATATCTTGGAGCGATACTAGTGGGCTTACTGCTTGAACACCTGGTGCTGCAACGCCGATGGCTGGAAGCATGGTTGATTGAACATATTGTTGCTGTGCTGGTGATAGCATGGTGCTTGCTGCGGCGGTGCCGAGCAATTGAGCCAAAAGCTTTTGGATTGCAGGATCATTGAGATCAGCTGTTGAATAAATCTGTTGTAAGCCTGAGGCAAAGATGTTTTGTGAGGTGGTATCAAGTGGTTGACCTTTAAACTGACCGATTAAGACTAAGAGTGCTTGGATCTTATCTTGCGTTGTTGTTTGGGCAAGTGCTTGTCCAACCATGTTTTGAACGGGTGAGGCGGCAGTTGCTGTTGCGCCAAGTGCAGGGAGCATGACATTCTTAACATATTGCTGTTGCTCATAATTGAGCAGCGTGCTCGTGGCAGCGCCATTCAAGACTTGGATGAGCATGTTGATTTGTTCACGGTTGTTCATGTCTTTGTTGTCGAAGACCATCTTCAATATATAGAAGAAGAGGTAGTTCGTGACGGCATCATATGTTCTGCCTACGGCTGAGCGAACAACCTTTGAGAGTGTGTTCAATTGCTCAACATAGCTTGTTTGTTGCGGTACGTTGGTGAGCATCTGTTCAAGGGTGACGATTTGTGAATAGAGTGCGACAGTTGGTTTGTTCGTATTGCTGACCAATATGCTGTCTCGAGCGTTGAGCAAGAGTACGGCGAGTTTATCAATGTTGAGTTCTTCGAATGCTTTTTTGCTCAAATCATATTCGACGCCGCGTCCTGTAAATACTTTTTGCAGCAAGGTGAAGAACATTGTTTGTATGCGCGGAGCGACCGACCTGATGTTGGCAAACTGGAAGACGATTTCATAGAGTGCATCGAGTTGTGCGCCATAATCTGTCAAGGCCAGCGCATTGAGCAGTGCAACATCAAGATTTAGCGCTTCGAGCATGATAGCAACTTGAATTTGTTGTTGTGGTGTGAGCAGTGGTGAGGTTTGTGCATTTGTAAGAACGGCTATAAGTTTTCTCAGAAGGTCGATTGGTTGATTGAGCCGTGCTGCATAAATTTGTTGTAAGAGCGAGAAGAAGAGGTTTTGCACTTGTGCGCCAACCGTTAAGCCTTTGCCTTTTTCAGTAATTTGAGCGGTTGCATCAAGTTTGGCGTTGTAATCAGTCATCTTGAGCGCTTGTTGAATGAGCCCGACGATTTCTTGTGCTTGTGACTCGAGCATTACGGTTGCAAGAAGTTTTTTGACTGCTTCCTGTTGTGTTGGCGTGAGCAATGGTGTAGTGGTGGCTGTTTGTAAGCACTGCGCCAGCGTGCTGATGAGTTCTGCCGTTTTGCCGGAGCGTTGGCTAAATGCTTTGGTAATCGCTTGATAAAACAAGGTTTGTGTTGTTGCAGTGAAGGTTTTTCCTGTTGCTTGTCCCATGATTTGATTTAATGTTGCGAGGAATCGTGCATAGTCGGTTTCCTTCAGTGCGATATTGATTGCTTGTCTGAAGGTAAGATCGTTGATTTCATTAACGATGGTTGGGAGCCATTCATTTTGGATAGTGGTGTTGTGGATGTCAGCAAGGAGCCTGCTGTTAAGCCATTTGGTTAAAAGTGCTTGTAGCGGGGTGAGGGCATCAATGGTTTTCTTGCGTGCGTTATAGAGTGCTTGCAGCTTGGCAAAAATGTTATTTTGTTGATCGATCGTAAGTGGGGGCGTGAGTCGCTCTGGGTGATCGAGAATATCCGTTTTATTAATTTCAGCTTCATTTTTTAATGCGGCCAATTCGCGATCGATTGTTGGGATCCAAACGGTATTAATCGTGTTGTTTTGATCATTAGATAGGAGTCCTCTGCCAGCCCATTGGCTGAGAGTGTTTCTCAGTTCGGTAAGTTTTGCGGTTGATGTTCGGTCACGGCCGTTGTAAGCTTGTTGCAGCATCGCAAAGATATTGTTCTGTTGCTCTGGGGTGAGTGGCGGCCTGAGGTTTTCTGGTCCTGGTAGCGGAGCTGGGTATCTCCAGGTGCCGAAATCTAAGAGTGCAATTTCGTTATTGATGGTAGGAATCCAGATGGTGCTGATCGTGTTGATGTGATCGGCTGTTAGCACATCAGTCTTCGTCGTCCACTTAGTTAAGTAATTTTTTAGCGCGGTGAGTTTTGCTTTGGATGTTTTATCGCGTGCTTCATAACGAGTTCTGAGTGATTCAAATATTTTTAATTCTTCTTCTGGTGAGACGGGTCCTTTGATGATATCTACGTCAGGATAGACATCTGGTTGTCCTGGTCCAGGGGGGGTATATGGAGTGATGGCATCGAGGAGCGCTATTTCTCTGTTAAGTGTTGGGATCCATTCGCCGGTGATGATTCTGAGGTGTTCGGCGGTAAAGACTTTGTCTTTTTTGCTCCATGCCGTTAAATGATCACGAAGTTCGATGAGCTTGGGTTTTGAGGTTTTATCGCGTCCATCATAGCGTGCTTTGAGGGATGCAAAGAGGTTTGATTCTACGGTTGGATCAACAGGTTCATTAGGAAATTCTTCAACGTCTTGTGAGGGTGGGAGTGGTTTTTCAGGTTCGCCTGGTTGTGGGCGCTCGATGAATTCCAAAAGTTTTATTTCTTTATCGATCTGAGGGATCCATGTGCCGGTGATTGTGCGTGTGTGAGCAGCTGTTAGAAGGTTTCTGTTTGTCCATTCGGCGAGTGTGTTTTTCAATGTTGTAAGTTTTTCTTTGGAGGTTTTGTCTCGACCATCATAAGCTCGTTGCAACATCGCAAAGATACTTGATTCTTGTGCTGTGCTTAGTGGTGGTGTTATGTCTCCAGGTCCTGGAACAGGTGCTGGCGGCTGCCATCCTGCTACGTCAAGAAGCTTGAGTTCTTTGTCAATGGTAGGAATCCATATGCCTCGAATGGTGGTGTTGTGAGCATCTGTTAACATGCCACTGTTGGCCCATTCGGCAAGCGTATTTTTCAGCTCGGTGAGTTTGTCCTTCGATGTTTTGTCGCGCGCTTCATAGACCCTTTCGAGTCCGGTCCAAATAAGCATTTCTTGATCGGATGAGAGCGGTTTAAGTGTTGGATCTGGCTTGAAAGGCCATGTCATTTGTAATAGCTTCAGTTCTTTTTCGATGTTGGGGATCCATTCTCCGCTGATGGTATTGTTTTGCGTAGGGCTTAAGAGGTTGACTTGTGGCGGGATCCACTTATTTAAAAGATCTCTAAGCGCCGTAAGCGCTGGGATTGTTTTTGTACGTCTATCATAGCGATCTTTGAGCATGGCAAAAATTCTGTTTTGCTGCTCGGTGGTGAGGGGCGGCCTGAGGCGTTCAGGGTGATCAAGGAAGTCTGGCTTATTAATTTCAGCATCGTTAACAAGCGCTGCAATTTCTATGTCAATTTGAGGGATCCATGTACCCGTAATGGTAGTGTTTTGTTCTGGTCGTAAGAGATTGCTATTCGCCCATGAGGTTAACGTGTTTTTGAGGGTAGTGAGTTTTTCGATTGAAGTTTTATCGCGACCATTGTAAGCGCGTTCCAGAGCGGCGAAGATATTATTTTGTTGTTCGGTGGTGAGTGGCGGTGTGAATCCTTCTGGCCCAGGAAGTGGAGTTGGTGGCTGCCACCTGTTAAATTCATCAATTTTTTTGAGGTTATTGATTTCTTTCTCGATTTGAGGGATCCAGGTGCCAGTGATGGTGGTGGTTTGTTCAGAGCGCAAGAGATTGCTATTCGCCCATGAGGATAACGTGTTTTTGAGGGTGGTGAGTTTTTCGATTGAAGTTTTATCCCGATTATTGTAGGCGCGTTCTAAAGCTGCAAATACGGTGTTTTGTTGTTCCGTAGAAAGCGGCGGCGTGAATCCACCGGGTCCCGGTAATGGTGCTGGCGGCTGCCAATCTCTAAAATCTATAACCTGCTGAAGATTGGCAATTTCTTTATTTATTTGCGGTATCCATGTCCCTGATATCGTTGAATTTTGTGTTGTTTTAAGGAGACGGCTATTTAACCAATTGTTTAATGTGGTTTTTAATGCTGTTAATTTTTCGATTGATGTTTTATCGCGGTTGTTATAAGCGGTTTGCAATTTAGCAAAAACATCGTCTTGTTGTTCTGGTGTTAATGGACCCATATCTGTTGTTGGCGGATTGTCTGGATCTGTTGGGTCAATGATGACTTCTGCGGTTTTCTTTTCTTTATTTAGTGTTTCAATCCAGCTTTTGATGGTTGTTTGTTGAAGCGTGGTGAAAAGCGTGGAGGATTGTGCTGTTGTTAAGGTTGTTATTAAATTGTCTATGCATTTGTTATCGATTAAATATTGTGATGTTTGATTTTTTCTGCCGTCATACACC
>CAZBUZ010000021.1:0-14652 GCA_964495205.1 uncultured Pseudomonadota bacterium
ACTTAACCTTTGTTACGTAAAAAATGAAGAGCTCGATCTTCCCACGCCAACCCCAGCGATGGATACAGATCCATTCCGCGCGACACCCCTACCACGCGTGCCATCATGTTGGCTTCCAACATCATCAGAGCCACTCACTTCGCCGCAAGAAGGCGATTTCCCCATGGTTAGTCAAGTTGCTCTTATCTGAAGCCAAGTTGTCACAATCTTGCTTCTTGACCGTCATCTTTTTACAAATAAAATAAAAAAACGTCACCGCTATACCCTCCACAAATAATATTCAAATTGAACAAAAAATATCAAAAAAATATTCTCTAAAGCTTTGCTTAATTCCCCGATAGCGTTATATTGCTCTCGTGATAAAACAAAATAGGTTACGGTACAGGATTACGACGGGAAAGCGCCATGGAAAGAAATATAAACAACGATCAAACACGTTGGGCAACGTATCATCAAGGATATGATCCCATTTACAATGCGAGCTATGAATTCGGATTTGTCTTTGTCGACGAAGATGAGGTTGACAATGAAGATGAATTCTATGAAGAAGACGAAGAAACACTAACGCTTCACTAAAGTTAAAGAAAAAAGGGCTGGCAAATTTTGCCAGCCCTTTTTTCTTTATTTACCGCCAGACTTCATCGGCAGATAACCCATGATGTATTTGATATCATCATCGCCAAATCTGAGCCCACCACCAATGAATGGATTGGCACTATTCTTGCTGCACACATCATCCACACCAAAGGCTGTGAACAAATTCTTCAAGAAGAAGACTTTGTTCAACCACTTCACATGTGGCCGCTTATCATGCAAACGGTTAACACCATTAAAGTCATACGCCTCAAGTGTTGTAATCCAATGGAAATAATCAGTCTCAAGCGGCACATAATAGTCAACACCAAAGCCAATCGTATTTTCCATTAAACCAAGACGCAAAGCAAGGCGATCAAAGCGTTTGCCAAATTGCAAGCCAAACAAAAGATCGTTTTGTTTTTGCTTAGTTGTTTCAACCACCGGCGCCAAGTCTATGCGTGCATATTCATCCTTGGCATTTGTTGGATCAAGAATATTACCCTTGCTATCACGGCGTGTTATGTAAGAAGTCTCGCGAGCAATACCACCTTTTTCAGCGCTCGTTAACTGTAACAAGTAAAAGAAATCTGAATTAGGTCGCAAACGCAACTCAAAATATCCTTTAGAGTTAGCCTGACGCAACATTGTCTCACTGTGCATATCAAAATGCAGCATAAGCGATTGTGATCGGCCCACATAGTCCTTCAACCCTTTGATCGTTTTCTTTAAATCCCCGTAGGTCTCATCTTCATTAACCAGTTTGCCAAGCACACCCTTGCCTGTATTAACCTTTTCCATAACCTGTCCAGCTTCACGCATGGTATCTTTTGTCTGAATCGCCGCATCTTCTATGTGATCAAACGCACTACCAACCTTACCAGACACCTTGTTAACATTTGTATTAAGCGTTGTGGCAACTGAATGCACATCGCTCGTAACCGCCGGCACCCCTGCTTTAAGTGAAGCTGCAGTATCACGAAAATCACCAAGCATGCGATTGATGTTTTCTTCATTACGCATCATCGTCTTTTGTAAAACTTCTGAAAAATCTGCTAGCTTGTCTGTCGCTTTTGCAACAGAATTAAGCGCCATGCGCATATTTTCTTCGCCACGATGCGTAGCAAAAACGTTTTTAAATGCAGATGTTATGTCTTGAATCGTTGTTGCGATGTCGCGAAATTGATCAAGAAGCTCCCCGATACTCGCAGGAGTACGCCCAGGCATCGACAAGGTACTGCCGGGCAACAATATGCCGGTATCGGGAGTCCCTGGATCAATTTCAAGTGTTTTTGTCCCAATCAAGCTGTCTTGGTGAATCATCGCATATGCGTTCTTTGCCAAGCGATTATTCTTATTAAGACGCATGATCACTTCAGCTTTTCCGCTATCAAGTAAATCGATTGTTTCAACCCAACCAACCTCTACACCAGCGATTTTAACAGGCGACTTAACCGCCAGGCCTCCCGTATCATCAAAATAAGCTTTGTACGTATGAAATTGATGCTTATCAAAACGCAAAGCCTTGATGTTGATACTCAAATACAAGAAAATACCAATGGCTACTAAAATAAATAACCCAACACGCGTCTCTGTTTTCACACGCACACCCTATTTAAAAACTAAAGCCAATATAATCTCACCACTTTAAAATAGCGCCGCGACTCCTTCTGGTCAGGCTGACCTTGTGGCGGCTTATCTTTTGTATCAGAATCTTTTGCGATATCTTTTTTTTGATCATCTTTTTTTGATTTCTCTTCCATCACCTTAACAATGGCAAGCACGCGCTGCTCCACATTGTTAATCTTTCCATAAGATAACACAGAATATACCTTAGAACTAAATTTTTTCGCAAGAATGTCCTTTAATGCCGGTAAAACCTTTGGTTTTTCTCCAAAAATTGGTTGTAAAATTTTCCAATTCCCTTCCCAATCAGCACCTAAATCTTTTTTATAGGCAGATGCAAATTGTTTAAAAAGATCTTTCATGCGCCGTGGATCATCAGCACGTGGCCGACGCATCCCGATGATGGCACACAATGCATCTGAAAAAACCAATGGATCAAGAGTTGGATCATTAGTCCACATAGTAAAAATATCGGTCAAATAAAGGTCAACATTGGGCTCAGCTGTTTTTCCACGTGAAGGATAGTTCGGTGGACGATAAAAAACATCAAGATTTTCAAGCCCAGCGATCCCCATCAGCTCCGAAACCTCATACAACTTTTTACCGCGCTTCTTAAGAAATTCAACTAAACGGTTATGTAGCTCTCCCAGGGGGATTTTACCGGGAATCTCTAAAGTTTTAAGCAGCGCCTCATATTCTTTTTTAAATTCTTGTTTCTTAAAATCAAAAGCCTCATTGAGGTTTATTTTTCCATGCTCAGAAGATATGCAAATACCAACCGTTCCCTGTATGCCATCAATCTTTTGGTCTAAACCAAAAACTTGCCAACGATTCAGATGTGCAATCAGATGATGCATAAATTTTTTCATTTGGGCGTCGGCTCCTTTGCCAAACTCGTTCGCAATCACTGCATCTCCTACCGTTTTATTATCAGCAGGTTGATCTCGCCCATCCTTGTCAGCAGTCGCAGTTTTTTGCAAATTAGCGTCTGCCTCAAGTCCCATAGTTAACTGCGCAATGGCAATATTAATGCCACCAAAGGCAAGCATTTCGGCATGTTCACGGTCAACCATTGTTTTTGTAAATGCAGAACCAATGATCGTGCTGCGAATGAGTTGATCTGTTACAATGGCAATCAAGGAAAGCATCAATAATGCAAAAATAATCACGGATCCTGGTTTAGAAGAGTTTTTACTAGGCATACTTCAACCTCATGGTGTTGGTAGCGGCACACCTGGCGGTGTGGCTGGCGATGTGACTGCCGGAGGCTGCTGATCAGCCGTCGACGATGCAACCGCTTGTTTATCTTTATCGGTCATCTTGCCACTCACGTCCTTTTTCTTATCCTTCTCTTCATGCACCGTCGGATAAGAAAAAATAATAAACAACGCACGAGAAGATTGGCTTTGGCGCAATTCATTATCCCAAAACTCTATAAACAGCTCAACCCGGCAAGGAACCACGCCCATGGTTTCCTTACGATCTCCCCACGTAAAGAAACGCTTTTCCTCTGGTTCGCCTTTCTCCTTGTTTCCGCCCCTATCAGCCGTATCCTTATCTTTTTCTTTCTTTGTTTCTTTAAAAATATATTCGATGTAGAGTGTTTTAATATTATCAGCCACCAAATGCTCACGAAGTGGGTGTATTTTTTCACGTTCAGTTGGCGCAGAAAATTCATTCACCTTCATTTTAACATTATCAATATCGGTCGTTTCCTTGCGCCACAACTTGTAGCATTGCCGATCGCCCTTGCTCTTTTCCTTATCCACAGTCAATTCGTATTGGACACGCACAAGACGAACACGCCGTTGGCCATACACCTGCAAGGGGTTTGTATTTATCATCGCAACATGCTTGAACGGACGTATTGATCGCCCCTCAAAACGGCGAATTTCCTGTTCATCAGCAGACGCTACAAAATATGTTTTTAATTTTTCTAATTTCTTTTTCTTGTGTTTTTCTTGCTCTTCCTTGCTCTGCGGTTGAGCATCGTCAACCTTAGGCTTGTTCGCATCGGGTTTATCTTGGTCTAACTGTGCACCATCATCTTTTGCCGCATCTTCATAATAGGGCGGAATAAAGGCAGTGTTAAAATCACGCTCCATTTGATTGAACAGCAAACAAACTTTGCGATTGGCGCCAAGAATCTCACGAACCTTTTCCAAGTAAGTCATCAGGTTACGATAGGCCTGCAGCATCCCAAAAACAACCACGCATGAAAGCGCAAGCGCGATGGTTACTTCTAAAAGGGTAAAGGCCTGAGTTTTTTTATTCATGCTTTTACTTTTTTTCTTTCTTTACCTTTTTAAAAACAAAACTCACAATCTCTTCTTCATAAAGCATACGATCTTTTTTCCACGCTGCTTCAGTCTTGAGCATTTTGACGTAATCCTTAACGTCTTTTAAGGCAGATTTTTGCTTAATATCAACAGTCTGCGTTGTCAACGTCATTTCTGGCTTTTCTAAACGATTAACTTTTTTTCGCTCATCCTCTGGAGGGGAAACAAAAGCAAGATAAGCATCATGTTTAATCAAAAAAGTACGTTCAATATGATCACGCTCTCGTAAAACCTTATTCAAAGCACGCGTTTGCAAGTTGGCGATGATAAACAAACAGCTTGTTAAGATAGTCATGGCTAAAAGCACTTCGATAAGGGTAAAAGCAGGAGAAGATTTAAAAAAAGCTCGCTTTTTCATACATCACCCCGGACGAACTAAGCCTTCATGCATCTGAAATTTTCCAAAAAACGGCATCACGGTAAAGCTGGTGTTAATTTCAGCACTTTTATCTTTGCGCACCAAATAAAGAAGAATATCCTGCACCAAACCATCATGAATAACATAACAATGCCCCTCCCCTTTATTGTCTGCCAACTCCTCCTGCTTGCCGTGATACAAAGCTTTAATCTTTATCGACTGATGGAAGGTATAGCGCGTGTTAAAATAAAATGAAGAAACTTGCTGATACATTTTTCGTCCCGGTTTTTCAGGATCATCTTTTTCTTCTTCAACGGTGATGGTATCAGGCTGGTTGGCATTAGTTTTAAACGTTAAACGATACACCTTCTGATTGGCGATAGCCTCTTGGCGTGCGAAAAAAACAATATCATTAAGATCCGAAAGAATCATCGGCCATTCGGCTTGCGGTGTTCTCAATACAAGCCGCGGAACGATGATGGCTGCCATAACTCCCATAATAGTTATGACAACCATCATTTCAAGCAATGTAAAAGCATCACGCAAGCAATCCACGTGCGTTAGGCTCCTGTGTCAAATTTAACATCATCACCAACTTCCCAGATGACTTCAAATTGTCTGTACTTATTTTTAAATCTTTCAGGAGGACAGTTGTAAATAAACTCTACCCCGCTTCCATCTTTAATGTCATCTTCGCCGACAAAAGGCCACTTATCAGCTTCACGACGATAGCGATCATCATTGGGACGTGGATTTTCTACAAGTGCGCGCAATCCTTCACGCGTTGTTGGATAGCTACCAAAAATAAGCTTATAGTTAAGCAAAGCTTCTTTAATGCCTCCAATTTTCAATTCAACTTTCTTTTGTTCTGCTTGACCAAATTGGCGCATAATACGAGGGCCTAAAAAAGCAAACAAAAAGCCTATAATTGTTATGACAATCAAAATTTCCATCAAGGTAAAACCGGCGGTCTTTCTTATGTTCATATGAAAACTCCTTAATCTAAAACGGTATTATTTTTATATACAGGCCGTTCCCTCCTGCACCTCCCCAGAAAAAAAGGAGGATGTTACATCCCAGCCATATCGCCCATGCTCATAATCGGCAGGAATATCGCAGCAACAATAAACAATACAATCGCCCCCATAACCATGGTCATAATGGGGTTGATTTTTGCAGTTAAACTTTCAGATAAATCATTCAACTCATTCTCGTAATCCTCCCCGACCGTTAATAACATTTCCGCAAGCTTGCCTGATTGTTCGCCCGTGCTGATCATGTAGCTTGCGATGTTGGGGAATATTCCCGTTTCTTTTAGATACTTGGCAATCTTACCTTCTTTGATAATTTTATCGCGCGCCTCGATTAACTTTTTCACTAAAACTTTATTATCAACAATGTTAGAAACAATGTCCAAGGCTTCTGATAAATTTACGCCGCTCTCAAGCAACATACCAAGTGTTTTACTAAATTGCACAACAGCTTTGGTGCGAGAAAAATAAGCCGTCAACGGAAGACGCAATAACAATTCATCAACCTTGAGTTTACCTGATGGCGTTGATTTCCAGTACATGAATAGTAAAATCACACCCACAATTGAGCCCATGAACACCATGAAATGATTCACGGCAAAATCGGACATCGCCATCAGAATCTCTGTTGGAAGCGGTAAATTTTTCCCCATCTTACTAAAAATGCCACTAATTTTAGGAACAAGACCAACGAGCAAGCCGATCACCACCAAAAAAGCAAAACCCAAAGTCATCATGGGCGTCGCCATCGCTTTTTTAACTTTTTTCTTAGTCTGCTCAGATCGCTCAAGATACTCTGTCAATCGCAACAAAATAATATCAAGTTTTCCGCTCGCCTCACCAGCGCGAACTAATTGAACATAAACATTGGAAAAAATTTTAGGATACTTGGTCAATTCCCTAGCAAGAGATTCTCCGGATTTTACCCCATCCTTAATGCTTACCAGCATGCGCCTAAAGGGATCATCAAATTGCTCTATTAATAACTCAAGAGCTTGCAATAAAGGAACTGATGATTTTAATAAAACAGAAAGTTGTTTGGTAAATAAAATAACCGTCTTGAGCTCAACTTTTTTTTCAAACAAGCTCGCAAAGAAAGATTTGGAGCCAGCCGCGGAAACCTCTTTTATTTTTGTCGGCATCAACCCCTGGCCCTGAAGAATATCCTTAGCCATTTGCGCAGATGGAGCGTCAAGCGTACCTGTCATTTTAGCTCCACGCCGGCTATACGATTCATAATGAAAAAGCGGCATACTTCCTCCCAAAACGCGATGGGGCTCACATTTTTCTTGCTATTTTTTAAAAAAACCTGGTATTGTCATAGCGCACGTCGGTACAACAGTGGTATAAATATCACCAAGTACTTTAACAGAAAGGATACTGTAATGAAAACAAAAAAAATGTTTTTACTTTTCATCGCGATTTTCCTCACCTATCTACCATGTTCACTTTTCAGTGTAACCGCAATCAAAACTTTTCAAACACCTGATCAAGCTCTTCAAGCAATTGCTGAAATGGAACAAACTATTGCCACCGAAACACCTATGCAAGCAAACATACGCAGCATAAAATCAATGTTTGAAACAAAAACGCTTTCAACACTAGCACTAAGAGGCCGTCCTGATTTAGTCCCCTCAAAAACATCACAATTTAACAAAACCTTTCTTAAGTACATTAAGGAAATATATAACGAAAGCGACTATGCTGAAGTTCTTTCACAAAACGGAACGCATATTATTGATTTTTTAGAACTTTCAAGCGAAGTCAATCTTGATGTTGCAACCACCTATGTTTGCATCCGTCTCTTTTATAACAAAATAAAAGCATGCGAGCTTATCGATGATACAATGCTGAATCAGGTTATACCACATTTTCCTAAGCACTTGGATCGTTTTTTTTACTCAAAAGATGAAGGCAGCAATAAGCTTAATCTTTCATTTCTCAAAAAAAATATTGAATCTATGCTCATCAATAAAATCACCGCACCACTTCCAGAATTTCAAAGAACAAATGACTTTACGCAAGCCCTTGGTAACGAGATTATAACGCTTATTCAAAAAGAAGCAGAACGAGCCGAGCGGGAGCAGTATAAATATGAAAGTCGCGAACGTTTACGCCAAATAGTTATCCGTTTTCTCGAGCTGACGTTAAGCAAGCTTGTTTGGAACCCCAAAGCACCTGAAGGCATTTGGCAATCGTTTCTTGCACTCGCAAATAACCTGCAACTCCTGGGCGCCTATGGCATTATTAATCATATGGATGATCTCGATGATCTTCTATGGTCTCTCACACATCGCTTCTGCTATTTTCTTGATCTTTCTGGCTCAGTATTACCGCTGGAACTTTATGAAGAAATTGAAAATGATTTAAAAAATAAACTCGTCTTTTTCCTTGAAACACAAGAACAAGATGCAGGCATAAAAACAAAAAAAGAAACACTAGCCGAATCCATACTGCAAGCAAAAACTAAAGCATATGCTTACTACAAAAAAGGCTTGATCATGCAGCCATTTTAAAGCCGAACACTTTCCTTTTCAAAACAAATGCCTGGCACATGCAAATGTTGCTGGGCATTTGTTTTTTGTCTTTTTTTTGCCATAGTTATGGAAACAGTTAACCCTGGCATAAACCACAAGGAATCTTTATTATGCAGCATTACAACACCCATTCACTCGTAGAAAAATATTTTTTAAGCCAAACAAAAGCACAACTCATGTACGCACCAATCGAAAAAATAGGCGTACTCGTTGCGCCCAACTTCCCCATGCTTGGCAAGCTCACCGCTCTGCGCTTTATTGAATGGTTACAACACAATCCTAAAGGACTGATCGCGTTGCCAACAGGAAAGACCCCAGAATATTTTATCAAATGGACGGTGCATTTTTTTAATAACTGGAACAAGGCAGCCATAAAAAAAGAGTTGCACACCTGGGGCATCGATTCAACACACAAGCCAGATCTCAAAAACTATACCTTCGTGCAAATTGATGAATTTTATCCCATGAATCCGGCGCAAGAAAACAGTTTTGCTGCATACATTGACCGATTCTATTTTCAGATGTTTGGGTTTGATAAAAACAAAGCAATACTCATGGATACCTGGATAAAAGGAGCTCCATCAGGACAAACGCTTGGCGAACTCTTTGGCAACAAGCCAGTCGACCTTTCACTGCGCTATCGCCAACCGAGCAATGAGCTAGAGGGTGCTCAAGCAAAAGCTATTGCGGCAATCGACCAGTATGCTATGGAATATGAACAACACATAAGCACTTTGGGCGGCATCGGTTTTTTTCTTGGTGGCATTGGCCCCGATGGACACATTGGATTTAACATTCGAGGCTCAGATCATTTCAGCACCACACGGCTCACCCCCATCAATTATGAAACGGCAGCAGCGGCGGCAGGCGATTTGGGCGGCATAGAAATCTCACGGCAGAAACTCGTCATCACGATTGGTCTGCAAACCATTACCCAAAACCCAACAACAACGACCCTCATCATGGCAGCAGGCAACAATAAAGCTCCTATTGTTAAAAATGCTATTGAACAAAACCCATCAATCGCATATCCGGCAACGGCGCTGCAAAAGTTACCATCAGCACGATTCTTTCTTACACAGGGAGCCGCGAGTTACTTAGAAGAGCGCAATAAGGCCATCGCAAAAAAACAAACGCTCAGCACAGTCAAAAAATCATACAACGAAAAAATAAATCGTGACCTGGGACACTATGAAGGAAACACCTTCCTCCACACCGCACCGCACCATGATGATATTATGCTTGGCTACCTACCTTTTGTTGTCCACCTGGTACGCAGCGCAAGCAATAATCATTATTTTGCAACAATGACCAGCGGTTTTACCGCTATCTCCAATGACTATGCATCAGCACAGCTCACCAATCTTGAACAACACCTTAATAGAGCAGAAGCAACAACACAAAAAAGCTACTCAAAACCACAAGCGGATATTTACCATTATCTTGATGGCGTTGCCAATCAAAACCTTGATCAGCAAAAAAAAGCGGAAGCAAACCGTATGCTTCGCAACATCATGAATCTGAGCTCTCAGAAAAAAGGGCAAACCTTAGCCGCCATAAAAAAACAACTCACAGAACTGAAAACTTACTTTCATCAATCATACCCCGGGAAAAAAGACACCCCAACCATGCAACAACTTAAGGGCATGATCCGCGAATGGGAGGAAGAGCTCTTGTGGGGGCACCTGGGATTTGATGAAAATCATGTATTTCACCTACGACTAGGATTTTACACGGGTGATATTTTTACACAGCAACCAGAATTTGATCGCGATGTAAATCCGATTTTAAATCTTCTTGAAAAAACCCAACCAGACATAGTAACCGTAGCACTTGATCCCGAGGGAAGCGGACCTGATACGCATTATAAAGTACTGCAAGCGGTAGCGCAGGCACTCATGTTTTACCTCAAAAAACATCCTAAAAAAAAGATCACCATTTGGGGCTACCGCAACGTATGGTTCAGATTTCAACCAGATGAAGCAAACATTTTTGTTCCCGTTTCTATGAATTCACTGGCAATTTTAAAAAGCACCTTCAACACATGCTTTGGATCACAGCGCGCAGCATCATTCCCAAGCTATGAATACGATGGACCATTTTGCGATCTCGCTCAAAAAATTATGGTTGAACAATACAACCTCGTTAAAGAAGTTTTGGGCGAAAGCTTCTTTTATGAACACCCCATACCCCGCCTGCGAGCTACACGTGGATTTTGTTTTTTAAAAGCCATGACACCTGAGGAATTTTTTCAGGAGGCTGATATCCTACGCAATCAGATGGAGAATTCGACAACGTTATAAAAAAAAGCCCGGAAAAGTCCGGGCTTTTTTTATTTCAACATCTTCTCGATTAATTCTTGCAGCACTTTGGGATTTGCTTTACCCTGCGTTTCTTTCATCGCCTGGCCAACAAAAAACATAAAGAGCCGCGTGTTACCCGCCTTGAACTTGGCAACCGATTCTTGATTTGTTGCGATTATACGCTCAATGATTGGCATAAGCACCGTCTCATCATCGATCTGTTTTAGATCTTTTTCTTGAATAATCACTGATGGTGACTTACCTGTTTGCATCATCTGCGCAAAAACATCTTGCGCCACTTTGCTATTAATAGTGCCAGCATCCAATTCTTTGATTAAATCAGCCAAGAGGCCAGGTGTTAGTTTGGTTTGCCCCAGTGCTTGCTTATGCTCCTTCAAGTAGCCAAGCACGTCACGCAGTATTAAATTACTTGCTGCTTTAGGGTTATTGTGCTGAGCAACAACCGCCTCGAAAAAATTTGCCAATTCCTGCGTCTCGGTCAAATTTTCAGCATCATCAAATGAGAGCCCATACAGAGCCTGAAACCGTTTTAATTTCTGATGAGGAAGTTCAGGTAATAATGCACGTATACGCTCAATCCAAGATTCATCAATCTCAAGCACAGGAAGATCGGGCTCGTTAAAATAGCGATAGTCTTGCGCTTCTTCTTTTGATCGCATACTCATTGTTTTTTGGTTTTTACTATCCCACTGACGCGTTTCCTGATGAATCTTTTGTCCAGTCGTCAGCAGCTCATACTGGCGCCCAAGCTCATATTCAATCGCTTGAGCAACAAATTTAAATGAATTAATATTTTTTAACTCAACTTTTGTTCCAAGGTCCTTATCAATTTTTTTCTTTATTGAAATATTGATATCGGCGCGAAAAGAACCTTCTTCCATGTTTGCATCACTAATACCAAGATATTGCACCATGGTGCGCAAGCGATACAGATAATCACGCGCCTCTTGAGGTGATGAAAGATCCGGCTCACTTACAATCTCCAAAAGAGGGGTTCCTGCACGGTTCAAATCGACTAAGCTGTACCCATGACTTGTATGCAAGTTTTTACCAGCATCCTCCTCCATGTGGATTCTCACCAAGCGAACCTGTTTTTCAGATCCATCTTCACGTTCAATAGGAATATAACCTTGTTGGAAAATAGGATTCTTGTCCTGAGTAATTTGGTAATTTTTGGGCAAATCTGGGTACATGTAATGCTTGCGCGCAAAATCAGTCGTCTGCGCAATTGTGCTATGAGTTGCTAATCCCAGCATAATAGCAGAGTCAACAACCTTGCTATTCAGACGAGGCAAAACTCCAGGATGGCCCACACACACAGGACAAATATTGGTATTCGGCTCGCAACCAAATTCATTTTTGCAGGAGCAAAAAACTTTTGATTTTGTTTTGAGTTGAACGTGAACCTCAATACCAATGGTCGCTTCATAATCAGGATAACGTTCAAGAAAACTTTTTGTTTGTTCTGACATGACAAAGTCCTTATGATTCGCGATTCAATTTATGAACGGTACACTGAGTATCTTCATAATCTTCGCGACTTTCAAGGGTTATTTTGCAATTAAATTGCTTTTCAAGCGACAAAATTGATAAATACTCATTATGCACGATATAGTCAAAGGTGCGGTTAGATACAGCAAAAATAACGTTCCCGGTGTAGTTTTTTTTGACAATCTCTTCTCGTAATTTAGCCAACAACCCAAAACTTATCGTCCATGTCGACTTCACAAATCCGTGACCACTACATGTTGGACACTGATTGGTAAGTTGTTGCAGGAGTGTTTTACCAGACCGTTTACGTGTCATTTGAACAAGATTAAATTCAGAAATTTTCAACGTAACCGATTGAAATTTATCGCGCTCTTTAAGCGCTTTTTCCAAAAACCGCGACAACTTTTGCCGACTCGATGCCATCGCCATATCGATAAAATCTATGACAATTAAGCCGCCAATGTTGCGTAATCGCAATTGTGTTACAATCTCATCGGCCGCTTCAAGATTTGTTTTTAGAATAGTATCTTCCATATTGCTCGAACCGGTAAACTTTCCGGTATTCACGTCGATGACGGTCATCGCTTCAGTCGTCTCAATAATAAGCGATCCACCCGACTTAAGCGCTACTTTTTTTTCAAGCGCTTTTTCAATTTGTTTGTCGATATCAAACCGGTCAAAAAGCCCAGGAGGCCCTTGATAAAATCTAACTTTGTTTACCAACTCGGGTGTAAAATATTTAACAAATTTATGAATAGCTTTTTGATCTTCTTGGCTATCGGTAATAACCATCTCAACATCATCATCTAGATGCTCACGAATAGCACGCAGAGAAAGTGGAATGTCCTCATAAATTTTTTCACCAGCTTTAGCTTTAGCAAATTTTTTTTGGATCGCACTCCACGCAGAGATTAAAAAAGCAATATCCTTTTTTATATCCTTATCCGGACGATTTTCTGCCGTAGTTCGAATGATAGCTCCCATCCCCTTGGGTAGGTTGTTTTGCATAAATTCCTTAAGGCGCGCCCGCTCCTCTTTACCTTCAATCTTTTTAGAGATGCCAATCTGGGGAATGTTCGGCATAAGCACCAAAAATTTACCAGGTAAAGCAAAACACGTCGTTAGCTTTGCTCCCTTTTCATGAATAGGTTCTTTGATCACTTGAACCAAAATTTCATCACCTTCATGAAAGATCTTGGCAACATCAAGAGAGCTTTTGATCTCTCGCTCGGTAAGCGGCTCATCAGAATCTTCAATTTGCAAATATTCTGAAATTTTTTCAGTCGCCATCGCTCGATCAACTTCGCTTATGTGCAAAAAACCGGCTTTGGGTTGCCCTATATCAACAAATACTGTTTGTATACCAGGTAAAACTTTAGATACCTTGCCTTTAAAAAAAGCCCGCTCAAGTTCTACCTTGCTTTTGCTGTCAAAGTAAATATCGCGCAGTTTGTCATCATCACCTAAAATAGCAACCCGTGTTTGCCAAATCTCGTTGTTGATCAGTATTTTTTTCACTATACCAGCCTCATGGTTAGAAAATCCATATAGGAACTTTTGATTGTAGATTTTTAATTTTTTTCAAGCTATTATTCTACAGTATAAACCAACAACCGGGGAATGAGTAGGAATTTTACAGAAATTATGGTATTGTATGGAGGAAAAAGAAAAAAGGTATCTTTTCTACAACAATCAAACAATATTTATGACATTCGGTAAAAAAATATAGCTTTTCAAAGGAGAAGTTCATGAAAAAGCTTGCGTTGTTATGTGTTCTGCTTGCCTTTGCCGCTGCTGGATGTGGTAAGAAAAAAGGTAAAACCCCAGCAAAAAGCAAAACTCCAGTCAAATCACGTTCCATCAAAAAAAATAAACACTTAGCGCTCAAAGACTCAGAAGATTTTTTTGATAACGACGCTGTCTCAGATTTCGCATTTGTAGATGATGAAATTGCTAAAAAAGATGCTCCTGAAAAAAATTTAGCACTGACGCACAATGACACAGAAGTAGCAATGCCTCAAGAAAATTTGGACAGCGAAGAAGAAGAATTAGACGAAAATGGCATCGCATTCAAAACAGTTCATTTTGACTTAAATCACAACAAACTTCGCTCCGATCAAAAGAAGATTGTCGCAGAAGATTGTGGCATAGCTCAAGAAGCAATCAAAAAAGGTAAAAAAATTGTCGTCCACGGTCACTGCTGTCAATTAGGATCTCATAGCTATAATATGGCACTTTCCCAACAACGCGCTGAAACCATCAAGCAAGCCATGGTCAACAATGGCATTCCAGAAGAAGAGATCAAAACAGTCGGTTACGGCAGCGAGATGCCTTTAGTTTGGTCAGAGAAAAAAGATCGCACATCCTTGGTTA
>CAZBUZ010000022.1:0-14647 GCA_964495205.1 uncultured Pseudomonadota bacterium
AAAGTCTCTCCACGGCGAGGGCTTTCATGGTTGAACAAAATGCCATTGCACGCAAACATGCCGTAGGCTTCGCGATAATTCACCGCTATCCAATAGGCATAGACCTTGGCCGCAGCATAAGGACTACGGGGATAAAAAGAAGTCAGCTCAGACTGCGGTGCTCCTGCCGCACCAAACATTTCAGATGATGACGCTTGATAAAATTTTGCGTGAGGACAAAAACGCCGCAAGGTTTCCAAAAGACGTAAAGTTCCAAGCCCAGTAATATTTGCCGTGAACTCAGGCATAGCGAATGAAACTTTTACGTGCGATTGGGCTCCAAGGTGATACACCTCATCAGGCATCACACTACTAACAATATCATGCAAACAACCCGCATCAGATAAATCTCCATGGTGCAAAAAAAAGCGTGTTTGCTGTTCGCGAGGATCTACGTACATGTGATCAACACGCTGCGTATTAAATGTAGATGCACGGCGAATAATACCGTGAACCTCGTAACCCTTGGATAATAAAAATTCAGCTAAGTAAGATCCGTCCTGACCTGTTATACCGGTGATTAATGCCTTTTTCATTACTCCCTCACACAACAATTGTTGTTGGCTCCTGTTTTTTGTACAACACACTCACATCATCAATCATCGTAACGTTACCGTTTTCAATTTTGTAAATCTTATCACATCGCTCAACAGTTGTCAGACGATGCGCCACAATAATGAGTGTTTTATTTTTATCAACGCTATAAATCTCATCCATAATTTTTCCTTCAGTCGCATGATCAAGCGCAGAAGTCGCTTCATCAAAGACCAAGACCTCAGGATCATCATACAAAGCACGTGCAAGCGCAATGCGTTGTTTTTGCCCACCGCTAATCATCACGGCCATATCACCAACTCGTGTTTTAAGCCCATCCTTAGCCATAAGGTCATCATAAATGCGTGCACGCTTTAAGGCGGTAATAAGCTTACCTTCATCATAAGCGCGCCCAAAAACCACATTATCCGCCACCGTCCCATCAACCAAAAAAATATTTTGTGGCACATAGCCGATGTTACTTCGCCAAGCCTTGAGGTTGGCGCTTGTTAATGGAACCCCGTCAATAAGCATTACGCCTTGCTGTGGAACATAGAGCCCCATAAGCAGGTCTGCTATGGTACTTTTGCCAGCCCCACTCTCACCAACAAAAGCAATTCGCTCGCCCTTTTTGATAAGTAAGTCGATATCACTGAGCACCAACTTACCTTCGGCATAGTAAAAAGAAACACGGTTAAGCGTTATTGTTTGAGAAAAAACAACCGGCTCAACACCAAGTTTTTCTCGCTTAAGCTGCAAAAAATCATAAATATCATGCACGGCATATTTGGAAAAATTTATCTGATTATAGGCAGCCAAAATCTTATTCATCGACGGCAAAAGGCGATAAAAAGCCAACGCGTATAACGAAACAATAGGCAACACGGACGTTGCGCTATTATATCGAAACAACACATAAAGAATAACGCCGATTAAAATAAAAAATCCAATAGTCTCAAGGATAAAACGAGGCGCTCCCTGCAGCGTCACATTCAGTATATTTGAATGAGCAACCCCCTTGGTTGCGTTGGTAAAACGATCAATCATGGCAACATGAGATGAAATCAGTTTTAGCGGTTTGTAATTACCATAAGAATCGGTGAACGTTTTTGATGCCTCGGTAGAATATTGCCGGCTTAAAACACCTGCATGCGCCAAACTTTTTGAAAAAATCTTGATAAGCAAAAAGCTTTTGGTCGCCAATAAAAGAGTTAGTACGCAGGTCATCTTCCAATTAACCCACATGAGCATAAGATACACGCAGCTCACCGTGAAAAATTCTGCCGATATGGTTAACATACCATTAATGACCTGACAAACCTGTCCAGTTGCCCCAAACAACACCTGACTGACCTTTGATGATGTTTTTAAGACAAACTGCTGGTAAGGAAACAGTAGATAATCTTTAAAAATCCGCTGCGACCATTCTTGATAACGCCCCTGGGCAAACCTAATCATAAGATAAATATGGCCAATACTTATCAAACAACGTGCTAAATAAAAGCCCGCCAATAATACACCAAGAAGCATGATAAAATTAACATGCGAGGAGCAACCACTTAACGTATATAAATAGTTTCCAACCCTGCTTTTAGCAATAGCATCAAAATTGGTTGCCATTGATACAAAAACCATGACAGCACTAAGCGCTATTGTTTCGATAATAGAAACAGCGATTGAGGAGAGTAAAAGAAGCGCAAGATTTCTCTTGTCTCTTGTTGTTAGGATTAACCACAGCTTATGAAGAAAATTCGTATTTTTCTTATATGGCATTATTTATTCAAGCGGGCCGTTCCCTCCCGCACCTCCCTGGATGTCAAAATTAATCTTCTCGCCAACCAAAAAAACCGGCCGTTGTTTGACTTCCTGAAAAATCTTCCCGATGTACAAACCCAACAGCCCTAAAAAGAAAAATGTTGTGGCAAATAAAAACAACATGCACATAATCAAAGATGTCCAACCAGTCATTCTTACTAATCCACAAGCATGCATCACAAACGCAATCCCCGTTCCCACTAAACACAATCCGATGATCATCAATGAAAAAAAGATGAGCCAATAAATAGGTACTATTGAAAAGGATATAATGTTTTCCAAAGCGAAAACCGTCAACCTAAAATAATTATATTTGGTCTTACCCGCACCGCGCTCGCGCCGCACAAACGGTACTGCTTTTTTAGGCAGGCCCAACCAATAAATTAAGCCGCGCACAAAAATAGCGCGTTCAGGAAGCTGCTTAATCATATCAACAGCACGACGGCTCAACAAGCAAAAGTCCCCAACATTGCGAGGCAAGTCAACTTTAGTAAGGAACTTAAACAGAGGATAAAAAAGCTTTGAGGTAATTTTTTTGAGCCAGGTCTCCTTAAGTCGCTTGGTTCGCTGACCAAACACAATGTCATAACTCTGCAAAAATTCTTGTTCAAATGTTAAAATTAACTCAGGAGGATCTTGCCGGTCGGCATCGATAAGCACAACCGCATCGCCACGAGCATTAACAATTCCCGCGTAGGTAGCAGATTCGTGACCAAAATTACGCGTAAACGAAACAACTTTAACCTGATGATCTTTTGCTGCCAATTCTTTGATGATTGCGAGTGAAGAATCATTGCTACCATCGTTAATCATTACTAATTCGTAATGAGAAAAATGGGTCATTTTTTTGAGAACCGAGGTGAGCTCTTCATACAAAGGAAGAATATTTTCTTCTTCATTAAATAGCGGAATCACGATTGACAATAGCCTACTCTCCATACCCATTCTCCGCCTTCAGCATCAATCATTACCTTATTCTCTTTTTTTATTAGTTTGCCCAAAATTTTGATTAATGCTAGCTTATTTTTGTAAAAAGTAAAGAAAGGATCAAATGGATTACAAGGACTACATCCAAGGAACAACCCAAGATCATTTTTGGTTTAAAGCAAAACGGCAACTCATAGAGATTCTTCTGAGCAAAATAAAAGCACCTCTAAACATGAAAATTCTCGATATCGGAGCAGGGACTGGTGATGATATATTCATTTTAAAAAAATTTGGTAACATACACGTCATCGACTGCAACCAAAGAGCTCTTGATCTTATACCTGATTCAATGATAACCGAAAAAAAATGTGGGGATGCATGCAATCTTCCTTATGAAAATAATTCATTTGACGCAATCGTCGCCTTTGATGTTCTAGAACACATAGAAGATGATCATCTGGCTGTAGCAGAAATACACCGAACGCTCAAGCCAGGAGGTTACTTTATTTTTACCGTTCCAGCATATCAACTGCTCTTTAGTTCTCATGATAAAGATCTACAACATAAACGTCGTTACAATAAAAAGAACATGCGCAAGCTCATGAAAGATTTTAAATCGATCACCTTAGGATTTTGGTTGTTTTTTCTGTTTCCCTGTGCAGTTTTACTACGCTTAATAAGTAAAACCACACACCATGAAAAAACGCCAAACAAACTTTTAAATGCAATTATGTATGCAACGTTAACAATCGAAAACCTCCTTATTAAAACAGGCTTGCGTTTTCCTTGGGGATTAACCGTTTATGGCATTTATCAAAAACCATTGGATTAAAAAGAAATCATCTCAGGCTCTATTGTTTGGCACCACGGTATTTGCGATTACCTTTACTCTACTTGGATTACTCCACCATTCATGGGGTTTTCTTCACGATGATTTTGGTGTTGTTTGGCATTCTCAAATAAAAACATGGCAAGATCTCTTTGCGCTTTTTACTGAAAATAGCACGCTTTACGTTGTTCAAGCATCCAATCACCAACCTCCGCCGCCTGATTTTTTTTACGTTTACTATCGACCGTTAAGCTACGTTTTTAATTCACTTCAAATGTTTTTTTTCGGCTTCTCTCCTTTGGGTTATTTCTTAGTAAAAATAGCCCTTCACGCACTCAATGCAACAATCCTCTTCTATCTTTTTTCGTTTTTCGCCAACCATTTATCGTTGTCCTTTATTGGCGCTCTAGCATTCGCCCTCCACCCTATCAACAAAGAAATAGGTTGGATTGCCGCACAAATTCACACCATTAATCTTACTTTCACGCTTTTATGTATTTTGTTTTTAAAATGGTTTATCGATCAGAAGAACACGTTTTTTTTTATCACATCTTTACTTTGTTTTATCATTTCACTCTTTTGCATCGAAACATCTCTTCTTTTGCCAATAATCATCATACCTGGGATCTATCTCTATAAAAATGAAAAATTGTTATGGTTGAAAACGGGCTCTCTCTTCGGCCTGGCAAGTCTGGGTTATCTTATCTTTCGAGCCTCAATTTATACCACAAGATCCGTAACCATTGCTCAGTTTTATCTAGAAAGAATTAATCCCATCACGTTCCTAAGCAATCGTTTTTACGACATTCTTAATCTTTTGTACGATATGACCTATATACAAGAATTATTACCTGGTCATAAAATAGTAAAGCTTATCGGTCTTTTACTGTTTGTCGCAACAACCATAGCACTTTTTATATCCTCAACAAAAAAGAAGCATCTTTTTATCTCACTATTCTGCTTTATCATCATGCTTTGGCCAGCACTTATACGGTATTACACAACACGATATCTCTACCCAGCGCTTCCTTTTTTTATTTTGTTTTTTTTAATAGCATTCAACTCAAGCAAACTATCGCCACCCAAGACGATTAAAAATCTATTGGTACTTCTCATATCCCTCGTTATCACACTAGGCAGCATCCAGGTCATTTTATCGATGAACGCATTGCAACACGAACTAAAAATCCCACAGCAGGCACTTGCCGAACTAGCAAATCATAAAGAAATTTACCATAAAAACCTTTGTTTCATTGGCCTACCATGCCGTTGGTTTCGCACAGGAATCGCACAAGCGGTGTGGATGCAAGGCATAAATCACGATCGACCAATTTTTTATGATCAAGCGACGACTGTTTGTTATGAAGATCCCCATTTTAATTTAGACATCACTCATCAAGCTCGCAACATTCGATTAAGCTTAATAAATGCAAACGATGCACACTTTTGGCTTACTGAAAATTATGATATCGGCACATGCAAAAGCTTCGGTGAAAAAACAAAAAACAACAATTACACCAACCTCATGTACACTGTAAAAAAAGAATGGGAACATTATAGTCCATTCTTTATAACGTGGGATTATCAAAAAAATGTATTTAAAATTATTGGTCATATTAAACGATAAAGCGTGATTTTTTATGAAAATTCTTATAACTGGCGGCGCAGGTTTTATCGGCAGTCATCTGTGCAAACACTACCTAAAAAAAAAACACCATGTAACCGCACTCGATAATCTCTACACCGGGTCGATGGTTAACATTCAGTCTTTTTTAGGAAATCCCAACTTCACCTTTATCGAAGATGATGTAACCAAACCCATCGATCTTCAGGTTGACTGGATTTTAAATTTTGCCTGCCCAGCATCACCACCGCACTACCAAAAAGATCCGCTCTATACAACAAAAACAAGTGTACTCGGAGCGCTCAACATGCTCGATCTTGCGCGCAAAAATAATGCACGTATTTTGCAGGCATCGACCAGCGAGGTGTACGGAGATCCAGAAATACACCCTCAAGTGGAAACCTATCGAGGAAGCGTAAATCCTATCGGCATACGATCTTGTTATGACGAAGGCAAACGATGCGCCGAATCAATTTTTTTTGATCACCGACGCATGTATGGCACCGATATAAAAGCGATTCGCATTTTCAACACCTACGGCCCCAATATGGATCCAAATGACGGCCGCGTTGTCAGCAACTTCATCATGCAAGCGCTTAAAAATGAGCCACTCACCATGTACGGTGATGGCACGCAAACAAGATCATTTTGTTATGTTGATGATCTTGTTGCCGGTATCACTCGCATGATGGAGACAGATACATCAATCCAAGGACCTATCAATCTAGGCAATCCAGATGAATTTACACTGCTCGAACTTGCTCAAAAGGTTTTACAACTCACCGGCAGTACTTCAAAAATTATTTTTCAGCCCTTACCCCAAGACGATCCTCGTCAACGGCGACCTGATATCACACAAGCTCAACAACATCTTGGATGGCAACCAAGGGTCAAACTTGAAGAAGGATTAAAAAAAACCATCGAATATTTTAAATCAAAAACGCCATGAACGTTGTCATTTCCGCCGGCGGACGCTTCCACGCCATAAAACTTGCACAACAACTACACCAAAGAAATAGCCTCTTAAAGCTTTTTAGCTTTAGTTACACAGTACAAGACCATGCCAACCTCCCGCCGCACCTTGTACATAACATAAGTTCATGTGCGCTCCTAGATAAAGCATTTGCAAAGCTCCGACTCGCACACATCATCAACGCTTCACAATTTAATCATCTCAAAGATAATCTTTTTGACTATTTGGTCAGCAAGCAGCTCCGCAAGCTTCCCGCTTTTGATATTTTTGTCGGGTGGGCACACTACGCCGAACAAAGTATACCGATTGCACGCGCAAAGGGCGCGCTTGTAATTATCGAATCTGGATCAAGTCACATTCTCGAACAACAATACTTGCTTGAAGAAGAATACAAAAAATGGGGTGTTGCATTTGCGCCTATTCATCAAAAGGTTGTTGAAAAAATGGTACGCGAGTATGAGCTTGCGGATTATATTATGACCTTATCGACTGCATCGAAGCAAAGTTTTATAAAGCATGGGATACCGACACAAAAAGTTTTGCAGATGCCATGCGGGGTTGATGTTGAATACTTCTTAAATAATGCGGGCCGTTCCCTCCCGCCCCTCCCTAAATTCCGTATCATTTTTGTTGGCCTCATCAACATCCGCAAGGGCATCCCGTATCTTCTTGATGCGTGGAATCAAGCAAACTTACCCGATGGCACCACAGAACTTGTGCTTGTTGGCACGATGCAAAAAGACATGGCTCAATTGCTGCCCAAATTATCAATCCCCAAAAACGTTATTTTTTACGGTCCAACCAACCGCGAAACATTAAAAAAGCTGTATCAGCAATCATCAGTCTTTGTGCTACCATCAGTCGAAGATGGTTTTGGCATGGTCATGGGAGAAGCGATGGCTTGCGGTCTTCCTATTATTTGCACCACAAACACCGGCGCTCCAGACATCATAAAAAATGGAAAAGAAGGATGGCTTGTACCACCACAAAATAGCTCAGCACTTGCAGAAAAAATTACCTGGTGTTATGAACATAAGAATGATTGTTTTTTAATGGGACAGAAGGGACAAGGGCGCATTCAAGATTTTACATGGGATGCCTATGGAGAGACGGTGGTAAATGTTTATCAAAAAATTTTAAGAGAAAAAACTGGAAAATCATGAAATTACTGCTTGTTGGCTATTTTCCACAAAACACATCGATCTACGCCTATGCTAGTTCGTTCATAAACCCGCTCCAATTTCTTGGTTTTGACATCAAAACATTCAACTACCGCCATCGTTATTTAGCCGGAAACAATAAACTGAGCTGTGCTATAAACCACCGCCTCATCAACCACCAGTTGTTGCAAACCGCAAACGCATTCAAGCCAGATGTTATTTTTTTTATCAAAGCAGAAACCATTACAGCCAAAACAGTTCATGCACTGAAAAAGACAACCGGCGCTTTGCTCATTAATTTTTATCCAGATAGCCCCTTTGCATTATGGAATGGCAATTCAACACCAGCTGTACTCGCGAGTCTTCCGCTCTATGATCATTTTTTAATCTGGTCACACGAACTCATCCCTGCTCTTACTTCAGCAGGTTGCAAGCAGGTGTCCTACTTCCCTTTTGCTTTTGATAGCGAATTGTATAAGCAAACCATAATACTTTCACCGCCAGAAGAAGAACATTTCAACGCTGATGTTTGTTTTGTCGGCACCTGGGAACCTGAACGCGAGCAATGGCTCACCGCACTGTGTGAAAAATTACCAACGGTAAACGTAGCCATTTGGGGAAATGAATGGAAAAAAAACATATCACCGACGTCACCACTCAACGCTAAAATACGCGGCGATGCCATTTATGGTACCAACATGCGCAAGGCATTTGTGTCTTCAAAAATTGTTCTTAATTTTATTCGCCAACAAAATTTACAAGCCCACAATATGCGCACCTTCGAAGTACCCGCAAGCAACGCCTTTTTACTTACGCAATGGACGCATGACCAAGCAAGCATACTGTTCAAGGAATATGAATCAATAGCATGTTTTACAACACTCGACGATCTCATTCAAAAAATTGCCTATTACACGAGCCATGAAGAAGAACGACGTGCTATCATCAAACAAAGCTTTTTACGCGCACAAGAATTTACCCTTGAAAAACAACTCGGATTGCGCTTTAATCAATGTATAAAAAATTACCAACAAAACTAACGCCCAGAATAGCAACAGGCACACAAACCATACAAAAGGGAGACGCATGCAGCAAATAAAAAAGCCTAAAATCGCCCTTCTTTCTTTGCGCAATTCATACCGCTATGGAGGCGTTCTCTCGTCTTTGCAGGTAATGTATGACTTCTGCAAGCAATATTTTGAACCAACCGTTTTTGTCTTGGGTTTTGATGAAGAAATTTCAACGAGCGTCAAAGCACTTAAATTTTCTTCATCATCACGTCAATCCACATATTTTGGCATGAACTGCATAGAAGTTGGTGCTCGCTGGGCCTTCTGGGAACCGGGTCACTACAAGTACACGATTAAACTCTGGGAAACACTGTTAGATGATTTCCATTATTTTGCAGCTGTAAGTGGTTCTTGCATCGTTGCACATCCGCTTGCCCTCCTTGATAAAAAATACGGCCTCCTTGTCTCTACCCCTTACACTGAAGATCGTAACGTACGCATCAAGGAACTTACAGGCTTAAGAAAAATCATTGACGCCTTGGCTCAAAAACACATGCTGGCAATTGAAAAAAACATTCTACAAAAAGCAAAATTTATTTGGGGACTCAGTAACTATTCATTGGAAAAATTCAATAAAATTGCAGCCCCCATTATCCCACCATCCATTCGCTGCGGCCACCCCATGGATTGCGCCACTATACCATCACTTGTTCATAAAAAAGACAAAACGATCATTGCCCTTGGACGGTTTAGTGATCCGCGTAAAAATCTCGCCATGCTGTTGCGTGTTTTTGAAAAAATTTACCAGGCTATGCCGGATGCAAAACTCTACGTTGTTGGGCAAAAGCCAGCCGACGATAAATTATTACAATTTTCTAATCTACCTTCATTCAAAAACATTCTATTCACCGGGCAAACCAGTTCAGACGACCTGCAACACCTTCTTTCGATATCCACACTGATGCTTATAACATCACATCAAGAAGGATTTGGCATCGCAGGGCTTGAAGCTCTTTTACATGGAATACCAATTGTCTCAACGCGTTGTGGCGGACCGCTTGATTATGTTATTGAACACAAAACAGGATACCTTGTCGACATCAATGATGATAATGCAATGGCCGATAAAGCTATCCACCTTCTCTCATCCCAAAAAGGTTGCCTCACCATGGCCCATCATGCACAACAATTTGTACAAAACAATTTTGATATTTCCAAGGTGTATGCTCACTTCAAAAAGGGCTTTATCCACATGCATCCAGAACTGCAAGCATGGTTCACAAGCTGCGACATTGAAAAACAAGAGATACTCATCAAGCAGCCCTTTTATAATTCAATGGGTACCAGAACGCTATGAAAATCCTTATCGTTAGCCACACCTACATAGCCCCAATCAATCGCGATAAGTGGAAAACGCTTGCGCAGCTTTATCCAAACGATGACCTCACCGTCATCTTTCCTGCAGTATGGCCAACCCATCTTTTTACGCATAATACTACAAGCGAACATAAAGACGACCTTGCCAATTGCAAATTCATCGCAATGGATGCGGTAAGAGCTGGGAATGAAGTGTTGTATGGTTATCGCTTTGCTCAACTTTATCGGTTGCTTAAGCACATTCGTCCAAACATTATTCAAGTGGAACAAGGTGACAACGCCTTCTCATATTTTCAAGTTATCTTTTTGGCAAAACTATTGCGACTCAATGCGAAAATCCTCTTTTTCACCTGGGTAAATTGGCAAGCTCGTTTTTCACTTAAGTACCGTCTCACCTGGCGCTGGATCGAAAAAATAAATCTGGCTGCATCAAGCGGAGCTCTAACGGGCAACAATGACGCAAAACATATTTTACAAACAAAAAAGTTTAAAAAGCCAATCCTTATCCTTCCGCAACTCGGCGTAAATCAAGAAATATTTAAACCAACACATCACGCAACAAGCGCAAAAACAATAGGCTATCTCGGTCGCCTTGTACCAGAAAAAGGCATCCTGCTTCTTTTGCAGGCTTTTAATGAGCTCATAAAAACATTTCCAGAATGGCGCCTGCTCATTGTTGGTCGTGGACCAGAACAAAAAGAACTAGAACAATTTGTTCACCAAAACAATCTCGGAATGGCTGTTAGTTTTCAACCACCCGTTTCTCATTATGAAATAGCAACACTTATCAACCAACTCAGCATACTCGTGCTGCCATCCTATGATACACCAGACTGGAAAGAACAATTTGGCCACATACTCATCGAAGCAATGGCCTGCTCGATTCCTGTTATTGGTAGTTCAGCCGGCGAGATACCCAATGTCATCCAAGATGCGGGACTCATCTTCGAACAAAAAAATCTCCAATCACTTCTTGCCTCTTTGCAGACTTTAATGCAAGATGAAGAACAAAGGAAAACCATCGGAAAAAAAGGCCTTGAGCGTGTTAATAAGCACTATTCACATCACGCAATTGCACAAGCAACACATGCTTTTTGGCAGTCTCTTTTGTAAGATAATAAAACAAAGAGGGTGTAATGAAGAAAATAGCAGTCATCGGCGCAGGGTACGTCGGCCTTGTTACCGGCGCTTGTTTTGCTCAAAAAAACCACACAGTCATCATCGTAGAGCGCGACAATGATAAAATCATCTCGCTGCTCAACGGCATTGTTCCTTTTTATGAGCCCGGTTTAAGCGATTACGTCACGCAGGGGATAGCAAATCAGCAACTTATTTTTGTAAATACCATTGCTCAAGCGCTTGAATACGGTCCAGAAATTATTTTTTCATGCGTTGGAACCCCTTCAAATGCAAACGGTTCTGCAGACCTCTCACAGGTATGGGCTGTAGCACACGAAATTGGGAAAAAGATCAAATCCTATTGCCTTATCGTTAACAAATCAACAGTCCCAGTTGGCACGGCACAAAAAGTTGAAGCTATTATTCATGAAGAATGCACAAAACGCAATGTAGCGATCCCTTTTGATGTTGCATCAAATCCAGAATTTCTTAAAGAAGGCGATGCGCTTAATGATTTCCTCTTACCCGACCGCATAGTAGTCGGTATTTCATCACCACTTGCCCAGAACATTCTTTATCAACTTTACAAACCATTTATCAAGCACGATGAACAATTTATCTGCATGAACCGCGAATCAGCCGAACTCACCAAATATGCCGCCAACGCTATGCTTGCAACGCGCATTAGCTTTATCAACCAAATTGCGTTGCTTGCAGATAAGGTTGGCGCAAACATCGACGACATCAAGCAAGGAATCTCAAAAGATAAAAGAATTGGTGCCGCATTTCTCAATGCCGGCATCGGCTATGGCGGAAGCTGTTTTCCCAAAGATGTTAAAGCTCTCGTGCATATGGGCATCGAACACCAACAACCCATGACGCTCGTTCAAGAAGTCGATCATGTAAACTCTGTACAACGATCACATTTCATCAAAACCATAGTTGATCACTATGGCAACAACCTTGCAGATAAACATGCTGGCATTTGGGGACTTTCATTCAAACCAGAAACCGACGACATTCGTTACGCCCCCGCGCTTGATGTCATCTATAAGCTCCTTGGCAAAGGAACGAAAATAACCGCATATGACCCAATCGCAAGCAATAATGTCAAAGCAATCATCAACGATAGCATTAACTACGCGACAACCCCCGAACAAATTCTTAACTCTTGTGACTTTTTAATCATTCTTACCGAATGGAAAACATTCATGAAATTTTTGCCGACAGACTTTCTTACGCTCAAAGATAAAACCATTTTTGACGGGCGAAATTGCTTCAATCCAACACTCATGACTATGGCTGGCCTCAATTATTTCTGCATAGGAAAAAACAGCACACGCAACGAAACCCCAAAAACAGAAAATCATTCCCTCAAAAAACAGTATCATGAGCAACATCAAGCGTAAAAAAATTCTCTATATTCACCACGGCAAAGGGCTTGGCGGCGCTCCACTTAGCCTCCTATACCTCATTAAGGCGCTCGACAAAAAAAAATATCACCCCATAGTATTGTTTTTGCATTACTCTGATGCCTTTGAGCTATATAAAAAAGAAGGAATTGAGATTTACGGTCCCGTCAATCGCTATGATTTTCCACACACCAAAATCTGGTGGTTCCGATGGTATCACATTCCATATTTTTTCCGAACACTACGAGATACTATCATTACCTACAAACATGTTGCAGATGAATGGCTCACAAAATTACAGCCAGATCTGGTACATCTCAATACCAGTGCACTCATAGCTTGGGCAGCCGTCGCCAGAAAAAAGAACCTTCACGTTGTTTGGCACATCCGTGAACCATTAGCTCCGGGTTATCTTGGGCTGCGCCGCTGGTTTATAAAAAAATGCGTTGCAAGGTATGCAACAACCATTATTCCTATCTGCCATAATGACGCTCAACCATGGCAGCAACTAAAAAAAACCACCGTCATTCACAACCCTGTCGATCCTACTGTTTTTAACCCAAACACATCACCTAAAGATTTTCGAGAAAAAAACAATCTTTCACCGGACAAGCCAACCATTTTATTCCTTGGCGGCGTTTCGCAAGAAAAAGGAACACTCGTCATCCTTATCATTTTTGAAAAATTACTTCAAAAACTCCCTAATGCTCATCTTCTCATTGCTGGTTACTGGGATCTAACTACGATATCAGGAATAAAAAAGTTTTTTCCCACAAATCGCTACAAAAAAAAAATTGCTCAGCAACTGGAAAAAGTAAAGCATGCAGTTACCATTCTTGGTCCTATTAACTCGGTACCGCAAGCAATGGCCGCGAGTACAGTTGTTGTTTTTCCGGCAACACAAGGTCACTTTGCTCGTCCTGTTATCGAAGCAGGATTTATGAAAAAGCCAGTTGTCGCCTCTCTTTTACCACCACTTGATGAGCTAGTTGTTGATAAAGAAACTGGTTTTCTGGTTCCACCGCATGACATCAATCAATGGATAGAAAAACTATCAACACTTTTACATAACAATGCTCTTCAAAAAAAAATAGGCTATCAAGCCCATACGTTCTGTTTGAAAAATTACTCACTCACGTTTTATGAAAAAAAAATTACAGCAATATACCAAAACGAGTTGATTAAATGAATAATGAACACTTAAAACAAAAAGTAAAAAACTATTGGGATCAAGCCAGCTGTGGTACAGAATTTATTAAACAACCAAAATACTCATTACCTTATTTTGAGGAGATAGAATCTTTTCGTTATGCCATCGAACCAGAAATATTTTCTTTTGCTCAATTTACGCGTTTTCATAATAAAAAAGTTCTAGAAATTGGCATTGGCGCAGGTACTGATTTTTTACAATGGATTAGAGCCGGAGCAGAAGCGTACGGAATAGACTTAACCGAAGAAGCCATCAAAAATGTCAATCATCGCTTAGAAATCTATAATCTTTGTGCAAAAGACATCCACGTTGAAGATGCTGAAAAGTTATCATACCCTGATAACTTTTTTGATCTCGTCTACTCCTGGGGAGTCATTCACCATTCCCCAGACACAAATAAATGCCTTTCTAACATCGTCCGCGTCACAAAACCCAACGGAACCATAAAGCTTATGCTTTACAACCGACATTCGCTTTTTGCACTCTATCGTTACATTATATGCGGACTACTCAAAGGCAAACCCTTTAAAAGTCTCAAATCCATTCTTTTTGAAAACCAAGAAAGCCCGGGAACCAAAGCCTACTCAATTAAAGAGATAAAAAAAATGGTATCCACGC
>CAZBUZ010000023.1:0-14516 GCA_964495205.1 uncultured Pseudomonadota bacterium
GATTGTTTGAATATTGTTTTGAGACAAAAACATTTGGTCATTATCAAGAATTGTTATCCAATGCTGCAAATTATCCTATTGCACGGTTCTTAAATGCGGCTATTTGGTATCAGTTAGTTGGTGATGGATGGAAGCATTGGCATCAGAATTGCTTGGATGCTGTTAAAAATCGTGTGGACGAAGGTTGTGAAGTGGTTTATGTCGCTGGTGGTTCTGATATTTATCAGCTTTTACGGCATGGGATTTATAACGTTCGAGTGATTGATCCATTTTTACCAACCCAGGTTCGTTATTATTCTGAAGGTTGGTCTTGGTTGCTTAAAGGTGCTGGTGAAGATGGTGGTCTTGGTGATTCGGTAAGTATGTCTTTTGAAAAGCGCAATATTAGCATGAAACGTGAAGGTTATATGGAAGGTGAAAAGTTTTATGTTAAAGGATCTAATAATCAAATTCTTGAATTGAAGCGAAGCATTACTGTTTGGCGTGTATACGATGCTAAAAATAATGCATTGGGCACCGTTACTTTCGAACGTCGCCTTGTAGATCAAAATGATTTTATAGATCTTGCGCACAAGGTAATTTTGTTTTCGTATGATGAAGCTGTTTGTGCCTCAGCGCCAGATATGCTCAATGGTTGGGGAATTGATCCTACAAAATTTGCCGATGATATTCAAATTTTTATCAAACAATTCCGCAAGCCCGTGACCAAAGAGGTGTTGTGTAATATGCGTGTGATGTCAATGATGAACTTGGCTGATTTGAAGTTTATCAATTTAGCGTCTGATCCAACATAAACTGATTAAAGATAAAAAAGGAAGACATATGAAAAAAATAATATTGTTATTTGTTGGCGCTTTGTTGGCAGCATCGGCATTGCATGCTGAAACGAAAAGTGCTGATGTTGTTTTTAAAAAATGGACAGAGTGGCAACACATTTTTAATGCCGATTGCAACATCGAAGAAATGGCAAATATTGTTGATGATGCTTTTGTAATGAGATTCAAGCAAAAATATGAATCTAATTTGGCATTGTTGCGCCGTTCTTATCACTTCTTGTCGTCTCTTACTGATGGGCAAATTAATGAATTTGGTCACGTTATCAAGGCTCCTATGTCACCTGTATTTATGGAAAATATTGCAACTGCCTATTCTTGCATGCAAAATGATATGTCTCAATTCATTACTTTTTTAAAAAAGATGCATTTTGCTACGTCGCAGGTTGTGCGTGATGAGTCAGATGGAACATCACATGATGTCATTGAAAAGGACAATGCTTTAATGGAATTGTTTTTTGCTCATCCAGACGAAGAAATGAAGGAAGAATTCTTGTTTGCGGTTGCAAATAGATTCTTTGAATATTGTTTTTCAGAAAAAACATTCCCAGAATTTCAGCGCCTCTTGTTGACCAAAGAGTTATATCCGATTGCGCGTCTCCTGTATGCCGTAACCTGGTTCAGGTTAGCCGGTTCAGGATGGAAAAATTGGTCGGCCGAAAGTTTAAGAAATTTAAAAGAACTTGCCGATGAGGGACGTCAAATTGTTTATATTGCTGGTGGATCAGATATTTTCCAAATGATCAAAGCAGGTGTGTACAACATTAAAAATATTGACCCTCAATTACCTTCACAACCTAAATATTATGCTGATGGTTGGTCTTGGTTGATTCGTGGCGATGGCTTGAATAATGGATTGGGTGACAATCTGATTTTAATCAACAATGAAGGTAAGCGCATCATCATGCAGCGTGTAGGGTATCAAGAGGATGGTACAACATTCAATGCTCGTATTGCTACGGGACAGGTTATAAGTATTCCTCGTAGTAAAACAACATGGGCCATTTTGGATGAAGATGGGCAGCAACTAGGTTCTTATACGCTTGAACGTCGTTTTGTTTGCCAAGATGATTTTATGACCGCTCAGGATAAGGCATTTTTAATGTCTTTTAATGAGCTCTTCTATGTTACCTTGCCCGATTTTATGGATGGTTGGGGCATTGAGCCTGCAAAGTTTCCTGATGATTTGAGCATTGTTATTAAGCAACTAAGAAGACCGGTAAGTAAAAAAATGATATGCAACATGCGTATTGCTGATTTACTCAATACGACCGACTTTAAATTTATTTCATTGGGAACGTGCATTAATTAATGCAAAGTTGATTGCCCCGGGCAAAAGCCCGGGGCTTTTTTTATGCTTCGCGTGTAATAAGACCGTAAGCAAGTTTTAGAAGTTTATCTCGTGATATGCTTGGAGTGAGATGTTTTTCTAGCGGTTCTGTTGTTGTCAAGATGAGCTCTGCTGATTTTTTTTGTGCGTAAGCAATAGCACCCGTTTTGCTGAGCAGTGAGATACACCAGTGTATTTCTTTTGGGTCGTTGGAGTTACTATCTAAGATTTGCCTGAGATGATCTTTATCTGATTGAGAAACTTCTTTGTTATTGAGCGCATGGAGAACCATAAGGGTTCGTTTTCCTTCGGTGATGTCTCCTCCAATTTCTTTTTTATATTTTTCTTCTGAGCCGATAAGATTGAGCACGTCGTCTTGAATTTGAAATGCAACGCCAAGAGCTCTTCCCCATTTATAAAGCAATTCTTGTTGTTCTGTTGTTGCACCACCGAGATAAGCTCCTATTTTGCAGGCAATAGCGATAAGTGCTCCTGTTTTACGTTCAACCATGGCAAAATAGTCTTCTTCCTTGAGGTTCCACTGTTTGGTGTGATGCCACTCAAGTTCCATGGATTGTCCCTCAAAAACTTGGAGAAAATGCTTATTCAGAAGTTTTAGAAGAATAATTTTTTCTTCATCATGGTAGGGAGCATCGACGATCGCCTGTGTCGCAAGGCAGAATAGTAGGTCTCCCATGTTGATAGCAAGGGGTATGCCATGTTGGATGTGGAGACAGGGTTGCCCTCGGCGCAAAAGCGAATTATCTTCAATGTCATCGTGTATTAACGTGAAGTTGTGAAAAAACTCTATAGCAAGTCCGGCGTGCATGGCGCGGTCCTTTGATTCTCCCGCTACTTCAGCGCATAATGAGCAGAGAAGTGGTCTTAAGCGTTTACCGCCTCGTTGTAGAAAAAGTTCAATGGGTTTGTAAAGAGAATTTAATGATGAATTTGGCGGGATGAGCCTTCTGAAATCTTGTGGTATTGAGCTAAACATCGACATCCTTATCTTTGCATTTTGAGTTTTTTTGTAAGGGTAAACAGAATACTTTTTTTTGTAAACTGATTCTTATTTTGTGATGCTTTTAATACTGTTTTTTTACGGTGTTTTTTCTTTTTTTCCACTCATTAAATTGGTGAGCGATAATACCTATGACGATAAAACCAAGGAACGGTAGAAGATAGCGCAATCCATAAGAAAAAAGGTTTTTAGTGCACAAATAGATTAATAAAAGACTGCTCAGTAAGGCAAAGTAACCTGCTGGTTTTTTGTAAAGTGTCAAAAATGCTAAAACACTCATGAGATAAGCGATCATGACGCCAAAATCTCCCATGACGGCAAGGCTATACTCTTCAGCTGTAAACACTAAAAAGAGCATCGCGAGCGCCGCTTGTACCAAAACGCAAACCCATGGCGTTGCGTTTTTATTAAGTTTGGTAAGGCTCTGAGAGAAAGGAATATTTTTTTCTTCAGCGATTGCATAGAGGTTCCAGTTATTGAAATAAAACATCCCATAAAAACTGCCCAAGAAGGACAACAAGATTGAAAGATGGATAAAATAATTTCCCCAAGTGATAAGCGTTGGGTTGCTTGTCAACCTAGGAAGAATCGAAAGAAATGATTGTGCACCCGATGAGCCGTGAATGAGTAGCAAGGAAAATTGCAAAAGCGTGTAAATGGTAATGACAATAATAAATGAAAGAAAGATGACGCGAGATGCGTTTTTCTCTCCGCCCTCGATTTTATCGGCAATAGAGCAACAGGCTTCGATGCCTATGTAAGCAAAAAGAACAAGCGGAATTGTTTCAAGAAAATGAGAAAAATTTATTGTTATAGCTGACAGTCCGTTAAGATCATATAAAAAGGGGACTGCGATGAGTATGGCAAGGATTGGTATGCTTTTGAATATAACGAGGCCAATTTGAAAGCCCTCGAGAAATTTAACATTAAGCAGGTTTAGGAGAGCAAAAAAGGCAATGACCAAAAAATCAAATGCATGTCCTTGTAAATGCAGGCTTTGTAGCAATGGGCCCAGGAGCTTTGTTCTTTGAAGATCTTGGCAAAAAGCGTGGATGACTATGGCATTAAATGCGGTACTTCCTATGTAGTAGCTCCAGCCACTGATAAACCCCCATATGGGGCCAAGCTGCCTCAGGCTATAAACGTAGAGCCCCCCAGCGGTTGGAAAGAGCTGGGATAGCTTTGCCAAAACGATAACCAACGGAAGGAGTAGGAGCCCACAAAGCAACCAAGCAAAGGGGGCGAGGACGCCCCCTGATGATGAAATCTTTGGGACAACGACAAAAAAAGCAGCGCCAATGATGATGTTGATATTGATAAGAATCGCAATCCATAACGGAATTTTTATGTGATGCGACATATTCTTACCTTGCCGTGGTGGCAGTTCGTCTACTTGAGAGCTTATACATAAGGAGTCCAAGCGGCATACCGATCAGGATTGGTGTAGCATACAGCAATCGCATTAAGTTGCTATCGGTTCCCATTGCGGTAGTCCACGTGAAGTAGAGGATGACTGAAAGCGAAGCAAAACCGAGCATGCTGACGATGAGTTGCGGATAGTCCTTGTGGATAAGATTATATCGAAATACAGAGAGCAGTGTGAGAAAGAATGCGATGCTCACCCCAAGGTTTGTTATTGCGGTCAGAATTCCTATGTTATTTGGTATGCAGGTGAGAATGATGGCGATTACGATAGCGTGTACAATAATAGCATTAATGGCAACGCCGCGTTTATTTGTTTTTGCTAAAAACCTTGAACCGAATAGAAAGCCTTTTTTGGCCATAATGTTAATGTTGATAATGTTGGTCAATGATGCCCCATAGGTTGTATTGAGAAAGCTGATCATGATTGCGAATACAATGCCAGTGAGCAAGGTGCTTGTTAGTGCTGGTGCAAGGCCCATGAATTGTGGAAATGATTGTGCTCCATAGGTGATCAAATTATCAAGGCCCATGATGTGGAGGATGCCGAGATGGAATATGGTATACAACGTTGTTGCTATGGCGAATGCCAAGAGAATGACCTTGGACGCTTGTGTTGATCCTCCTTTGATAAGGTGGCTTATACTGCAACAGCTTTCAAAGCCCCAATAACCAAAGATAGCCCAAGGCAAAGAACCGCCAATTTGCGATATGTCGCTGACGGAATAGTTAAATGCAGGGTTCCAATAAAAGAAAATAACGCCACATATGAGAAATAAAGGGATTAATTTTAACAACGTGAGACCGCTTTGTATTTTGCTGATAATTTCTATGCTAATCAAATTAAGCAGGGAGAGTATGATAACGAACCCGACGTAAAATAGAAAGGCATAGTGGTCGGCAAAGGTCCAGCCAAAGTTTTGAACGAGCTTTAAGCGGATAACGCTTGTTATGGTGGATACAGTTCCCATGTATCCAAGTAAGTATGCCCAATTAGCTACAAAGCCGGCGGTTTCATTTATACCTGTTTTACAATAGTTAAAGAATCCACCTTCCCCTGGGTAAACGCGGGCAGCTTGTGCAACTGACCAGATAATAGGTAAAAGCATTACTGCAACAATTGGCCACCCCAAAAAACTCCAGGTTCCTGAACTGACGGCCATGAATTGAGGGTTTGCATAAATACCTGATCCAACAATGATATTAATGTTCATGAGGACCGCAGCGACAAAAGGTATTTTTCCTTGCTCTTCCATAAAAATCCTTGTTTTTGAATTGTTTTTGATGTTGTTATTTTTTTGCTTTTAACCTGATAATACTTAACATAAGGACATATCTCCTAGTATACGCATCTTGTCTAAGATGACAAATTTTCCATTCATACAGCGGGACTTGCGTGATAATTGTTAAAGAGCTGCTTGAAAATTTGATGTGGTGTGGTAGCCTTTACTATGCCTACGGGATTAGTGTGTGTATTGGATAAGTGAAGTATCCATATTGCCTGATGAGACGTAGTGTTTGGTGAAGGGTGTTTGAAGAAGTTTAACCTTATGCTAAGAGGTCGGAGAATTATGAAAAGTATTTCAAGATCAGTGATGCATGGATCTGCTATATTGTTATCATTGGCATTATTTCCTGGATGCGGTTTGTTAGAGAAAAAAAAAGAAGAGCCCAAAAAAGTTGAAGCTGCTGGCATGGCAAAAGGTGAAGGCGCCGTTTTGTGTAGCATTAATGGAAGCCCTGCGATCCATGAGGGTGATTTTATTAAAAATATTAATCAAATGTTGCAATCGAGCCCATATTTTAGAGGTGCAGGGGCAGATGCATTGCCAGCATCAATTAAGCGTAAGTTCTTTGATGAGTTAGTAAAACAAGAGCTTATCATTGCTGATGCTAACAAAAGTGATATTGAAAAAGATCCTGAGTTCGTTAAAACCTTTGATGAAATGCGCGAGTTGTTGAAGCGTTCTTTGAAGATTCAATTCTTTGAAAAGAAGCTTTATGATGCCATTAAAGTTGACGCAAGTGATATCGAAAAGCACTACAAAGAAAATAAAGAGCATTATGTCAAGGTAGCCGGTGGTGTTCTTGTTTCTGGTATCAAGTTTGATCAAGATGGTCAGGCATCGGCATTCTTGAACAGTGTAAAAGCTGGCGATTTTGATAAACTTGCCAAAGAAAATAAAACAGGAAAATACAAAGAATTTGGTCGAGTCAGCAAAGAAGCGCGTGGCTTTAATTTAGAAGTTGTACCAGCTCCAATTAAAGAAGCTGCTCTTGCCGCCAATAAGCTTCCTATGCTTGAAAAAGTCAAGGTGGGTAAAGAATTCTGGGTCATTAAGGCTGCTGATAAGAAAGATACCGTTTATTTTGGCCTGGATGAAATCAAGCCACAAATTGAAGGCATGTTGAAGAATAACAAATTCAAAGATGCGCTTGATAACAAGCTTAAAGAACTTCGTGGTTCCTATTCTATCGTAGTTAATGAAGACTACTTCAAAGAAAAAAATGCAGCAGATGAGAAAAAGGAAGGCGAGAAAGTTTCAACAAGCGATGACAAATCGGCTGGCGAAACCGCTCAAAAAACACAACCTGCAGCGGCTGCATAATTTGAATATTTTGACTTAGGGTTTATACTGAAGGGGCGAGAAAAACTCGCCCCTTTGTCATGAATGCCAAAGCTTTATGAGTTAACCCCTGCGAGTAAGAGGTATAAATAATGATGGTAAAACGTATTGGTTTATTGACTGGATCTATGCTGATGGTAGTTGCTACGTCTTTTATGTTCAATGCATCAGGTAAGATATCATTGAGTCGTGCCACATCTGAGTCTGATACTAAAGTTATTGAAACTGTTCGTAGTAAACAAGAAAAAATGCTTTCAAGGAGCAAGAAGCGATCTGTGTTGCGCTCTCGTTCTAAGCGGCTTTCGCGTGTTCGTTCGGCGCCAAAACGTTTTGTTATTGATAAAATTTTAGCGCGTGTGAGCGGAACAAATATTTTACAGTCAGATCTTGAGGTCCCACGCATATCAAAAGAGGGTGCTTTTTATTCATTGGAAGATCTTATAACTGAAGAGTTGTTTATTCAGCGTGCCGTAGAACAGCATATGCTGCCATCACAACTTGATATTGAGCGGCAAATTGTTGCTTTCAAGATGCAGAATGGTATGGCCGACATTCCAGAAGCAGAATTTGAAAAGCAGTTGCAACTTAGTGGTTTTACCTTGAAGATGTACAAAGAGCAGCTTGGGCGATTGATTGCTGTGGAAAATGTTAAGCGTGCAGAGGTAAGTGAAAAGTTGGTTGTTACTGCTCAAGATGTTGAAGAATATTATAAAAAACATCCTTCTTTGATTACCGAGGCATATCATTTAAAAGTGGCTCATTTTAAAACAGCCGATAAACAAGAAGAATCTGCCTGGGAGGATGTTGGTTGGATTGAAAAAGATGATCTTGATAAGCAGTTCGCATTTGTTCCATCAATGAAAAAAGGAGAGACGTCTCAACCGGTTAAGGTTGGGGATGCCTACCAGGCTGTTCAGATTGTTGATCGCAGGATGCCCCGCCAAAAAACATTAAAAGAATGCTACATAGATATAGAAAAAAAGCTCTATCAAGAAAAAAAAGAAAAATATCTTAAGAATGTGGAAAAGGATATTCGTGCAAAGGCGTCGATTGTTTATCTTTGATTAAGCTGCTCAATGCTCTTGTCATCTTTTTGCTGGTAGTTGTTTGACAAAGTTGGTTTGTTCTATAGTTTATACCCTGAATTATGGTCCATAAGTTGTGCAAAGAGGGCGCTTGTATGAAGAATTACGTAAAAACGATTATTGTGTGCGGATTGTTTGCGTCGTGTGTGATGTCACCTTCTTCTTATGCTGTAAGCGAAAGAATGGCCACCTATGGGGCTATTGGCGGTGGTTTGGCTATTGGTGCTGCAGCGGGCGGTCTTACCTATTTGGGAACAAGTAATCTCGGTACAGAAAAACATGTCATTGCGGTTCTTGTCGGTTTGGGTGTTGCGGGTGGTGCCTGGTTTGCCTTGGACTATTATTTATCTCAGCTAACCCCATCCAGCAGATTGACGGCAGCAAATAAGATTATCCGATGGATTGAGTCAGACTCCTTGATATTGCGTAATTTTGCAACGATGGACGAGTTTGCGCGATATCTTCATGGTCGTTATGCGGGGAGCAATGCGATTATTTCTGTGCGTTGTCAAATTAATAAGCTTGAAGATGCTTGCGATGAAGCGTTGCGTTTGATTGAGCTTGGTCAGATAGATTCTTATGATGTTGCTGTTTTGGGTGAGTGTGAAAAATTAAAAAAGCGGATAGATAAATTTAAGCAAACATTGAAGGCAAAGTCGATATGGGTAACGGTGCACGAGGTTGATCTTGCGCTTCATAATATTGAAGTTGATTCTTTTTTATCTCCAACGCTTACAGCGGATAGTGATTTTGAAAGCTATGTTAATATGCGTTTTGGAACGAGCTGGCCGTTAGTTTTGGCGCGTGATTTTGCAATAACAAAAACGAAATCTATAGAAAAGTCCCTTGCAACGCTTGAACAAATTTTCAACGATATTCTAGAACAAGATGTGCCTGGTTTGATTGAAAAATGTAAGGAATTGGTCGCAAAGACGCAGCGCTTAACTGATTTATTGATACAAAAAACAAATATGTTGTTATCTCGTGAAAAGTATCAATTCCAAGTTGACCTGTTCGAAAAAGCACAGCTTGCCGAGCGTAATCGATTGCATGAGGAACAACTAGCCGAACAACAAAGAAAACATGAAATGGAATTGGCCGAGCGTCGATTTCAACATGAAAAAGCTCTAAAGGCAAGTGAACGTTTGCATGAGGGATGGGAGAGATCTCTCGATAGAAGACAGCAACATAATGAAAAAGAAGAAGATCGGCGCTTGAAGCGTCAAGCGATAACGAATGCTCATCGGGATAGAACACCGATGATTGTAAATATTTAGGTACTTAAATTTGATGCGATACTTTGCATTATTCCGCTTCTCTGGTATCTTTCATTCATAGGCATTCATTTAATGAGGAGAGGATGCATACGTGATGTTTAAAAGGATTTTGGTAGTAATGGGGACTCGTCCAGAGGCCATAAAGCTTATTCCTTTGTATCATGCACTTAAAAAAGCATCAATTGATACGATTTTGTGTGCTACCAACCAACATGTAACACTTCTTGAACAGGTCTGTGCTATTTTTGATACGGTGCCAGACATGAGCTTGAACATCATGCGTGAGGGGCAGGATTTAGCATATATAACAACAGCTGTTCTTGAGAAAATGACCGCTGTTTATTCCGTGGTGCAACCTGACTTAGTTATTGTTCAGGGCGATACCACAACAGCTTTTTCTGCGTCATTAGCGGCATTTTATGGCAAAATTCCTGTAGCTCATGTTGAGGCGGGCTTGCGTTCTGGTGATAGGTTTGCGCCATTTCCAGAAGAAATTAATAGAAAGTTTATTACGCAGTTGGCTACGTATCACTTTGCGCCAACAGCCTTAAATGTTGCACAATTGCTTAATGAAGGTGTTTCTCGTGATGCAATATTTTGTACAGGAAATACCGTTGTTGATGCTTTATTATCAATAAAAGAAAAAATAGAGCAAGGGGCTTTGGCTGTGGATGATCAACTTGCAACAATGGTGCAGACGCAGCGCAAAAAAGGTAAAAAAATCATGCTGCTTACTGCGCATCGCCGTGAATCTTTTGGGCAAGGTTTGATTCGTGTTTTTAAAACAATAAAACGTTTTGCCTTGCATTATCCTGACGTCTTTATTTTTTACCCTTTACATCCTAACCCCCATGTGATAGAAGCTATTGATGAGTCTGGTATAAGGGAGTTAGAAAACATACATGTTGGTGGTCCTGTTGCTTATGTGGATCTCGTCTATCTATTGGCATCGATTGATTGGGTGGTAACTGATTCTGGAGGCATTCAAGAAGAAGCGGCGAGTCTTGGGAAACCTGTATTAGTACTACGCGATGTTTCAGAGCGTGTTGAATGTTTTTGGGAAGGCGTGTGTAAGCTGGTGGGAACAAATGAAGATTTGATCTGGCATGGATTAGAAGCATGTTTTCGAGAAGCGGGTAAAAAAAGAAGTGGGAGTAATGTGTTTGGGGATGGGAAGGCTGTCGAGAGAATCGTTGGTATTTTGAGTTCTAACAACCACCACATATGGGATTATCGTAAAAACGATAAAGCGGTGGGTGCATTTCTCAACTGAATTCGGGAGGCTTAATGAAGAGGATTTCTGTTGTTGGGTTAGGGTACATAGGTCTTCCAACGGCCATTATTGCTGCCCAGGCTGGTTATGAAGTTTTTGGTTTTGATGCTAACTACGATAAAGTTGATAGTATTAATTCAGGTGATTCTACCATTTTCGAGCCGGAAATTTCTGATCGGTTGTGGAATGTGTTGAGTAAGGCGACTTTTAAGGCTTATAAAGATTTACAATACGCTGATTGCTTTATTATTGCGGTGCCTACCCCCTTTAATGCTGATAAAACGGCTGATCTTAGTTTTGTTTTTAATGCCGCAGAACTCGTTGCTCAACGTGTTATGCGAGGAAATTTGGTAATTTTAGAATCGACGGTTCCTGTTGGGACGACTACGGCTGTTGCCGAAAAAATAGAAGAAATTTCGGGGCTGCGTTTGGGAGTTGATTTTTTTGTTGCCTATTGCCCAGAGCGCGTATTGCCGGGGAAGATTTTTAAAGAACTAGTGGATAATGATCGCGTTATTGGTGGAACGTGCCAACGGGCTTGCGAATTAGCGCGCATGTTTTATGGAAAATTTGTAAAAGGCTTTTTGCATATAACTGATGACAAGGCCGCTGAGATGGTAAAATTAGTTGAAAATAGTAGCCGCGATGTGCAAATAGCTTTTGCCAACCAGGTTGCTGCAATGTGTGAGGATGCTGGAATAGACGCATTCCAGGTTATAGAGCTCGCCAATCGTCATCCTCGTGTTAAGATTTTATCGCCAGGATGTGGCGTTGGTGGACATTGCATAGCTGTTGATCCTTACTTTCTCATTGAACAATTTCCTCAGGGCGCGCGCTTGTTGAAGTCAGCCAGGGAAATTAATGAACAAAAACCATACGAGGTAGTTGAAAAAGTGTTGACCAAGGTGGAAGAGCTCAAAGATCTTGGCGTTATGCGACCAAATGTCTTAGCATTGGGCTTGACTTTTAAGGCCGATGTTGATGATATAAGAGAATCTCCTGCGCTAAAAATAGCACTTAACCTTAATGCTCGGCGGGAGGATTTTGATTTTTATGCCTATGACCATAATGTGAGTAAAGAAACCTATCAAAGATTGGGATTCGAGTTTGTGCATGATCTATGGAAGAATATAAAGCTTGCTGATATTGTTGTTGTTCTTGTGAAGCATAAAGAATTTCATTTTATTCGCGAAGAAATCTTTGAAAATAAAGCAATTATCGATCCTTGTGGGCTTCTTCATGATATTTATCTTCGCCAGTCAAAGGCTTTATTGGATGGGGCGGTAAAGTGTAGCCGCAATGTTGAACGTTTTGTTTTTTGATTGGTAATTGCCCATGATGCGACAAGTTTTTCTACAAAAAGGAACCGTTAAGTTAGCAGAGGTCGATGTTCCTCTGTTAGATGATAATAATATTTTAGTCCGTGTGCATTATTCATTTGTGAGTAGTGGTACTGAGGGGGCAACATTAGCTGCATCCGGAAAGTCTTTAATTGATCGGTTTACTTCGAATCTTTCGACTAATACCAAGAAAATAATCGATACCGTAAATGAGCATGGCCTAGGCGTTACCCTTGCATTAATTAAGGAAAAATCTCATCAGCTTATGCCACTTGGCTATTCTTGTTCGGGCCAAGTTATTGCTGTTGGAAAAAATAGCCAACGATTTAGAGTTGGTGATTTTGTCGCCTGTGCTGGCGCGGGAATTGCTAATCATGCTGAGATTATTGCGGTTCCACATAACTTGGCCGTTAAAATAACTGATCCTGCATGGCTAAAACAAGCAAGTTTAACGACCATTGGTGCCATTGCTATGCAGGGCGTTAGGCGAGCAAGCCTTCAGCTTGGTGAACGCGTTTGCGTGGTTGGTTTGGGGCTTATTGGGCTGATAACAGTCCAGCTTGCCAAGCTTGCAGGATGTCAGGTTATAGGCATCGATATTCAAGATGCTCGTCTTGATCTTGCCAAAAAGCTTGGCGCGCAGCATGTTTTTAATGCCAATTCCGCACAGTTTTTGCATGATGTTGATTTTGCAACTGAACATTATGGGGCGGATGTTACCATTATAACAGCAGCTTCATCTTCAGGTATTGTTTTGCAACAAGCAATGCACATGACACGCCGTAAAGGGCGGGTTGTATTGGTTGGTGATGTAAAGATTGATTTTGATCGCGATCCTTTTTATGCAAAAGAGATTGATCTTCTTATTTCGTGTTCCTATGGTCCTGGGCGTTATGATGATGAATATGAGAAGCAAGGGCGTGATTACCCATATGCATACGTACGTTGGACCGAAAACCGTAACATGGAATTGTTTGCTGTTTTAATCCAAAGTAAAGCTCTTGATGTTGATGCTTTGATAAGCCATGAGTATGATCTGGCGGAAGTGGAGCAGGCGTATAACATACTCAAGCAGGGGAAGGCGCTCGGTTTGGTATTAACATATGGCCCTGAGCAAAAAACGACATATGATATGCATGAGCTTTTTGATAAACGTGCTTTTTGTCCCGATAAGCATGGCGTTATTCCATTTGTTGCTTGTGATCGCCTCGTTAAGCTTGCGGTTGTTGGAACGGGTGGATTTGCTCGAGTTAAATTATTGCCGATTATTGCCAAGTTACCCTTTACAAAAATACATACGATAGTTGATATTGATGTAACAAGCTCCATGAACATTGCTCGACAATATGACGCTGTTAGAGTAGGGAATGATTACCAAAAATTTCTCGGTGATGAGGATGTCAATGCCGTTGTGATCGCAACTCCTCATCATTTGCATGCAGAACAAGCCTTGCATTTTATGAAGGCAGGCAAGGCTGTTTTTGTTGAAAAGCCTGCAGCCGTTAATTATGATCAATTCATGCAGCTCAAGCATTTTTTAGAAAAGTATAAAAATGACGTTTTATATTGTGTTGATTTTAACCGCTCTTCTTCTCCCTTTATGATGGCGGTTAGAGATGTTGTTAAAAAACGTGTTAATCCAATGATTATTCATTATCGTATGAATGCGGGTTACTTACCCAAAAATCATTGGATTCATTCACCGCTTAATAGCGGCCGCATTATAGGTGAAGGTTGTCATATTTTTGAACTTTTTTGCTTTTTAACCGATGCGCGTCCTGTTGCTGTTTCGGTTGAGGCTCTTAATCCTCTTCATGGGGATGTTTTATCACTCGATAATTTTACGGCAACGATTAGCATGAGTGATGGGTCTTGCTGCTCATTTATTTACACGTCTATTGGGCATGGTGGTATGGGTAAAGAACGCATGGAAATTTTCTTTGATGGAAAATCTATCGTTATGCATGATTTTTTAGAGCTCAAAGGCTATGGATTACCGATGGCATTTAACCGCCAGATGCAAGCTCAAGACCGCGGGCATCAGCGTTTATTGACTGAATTTTTTAAGGCTTCACTTCAAAAAGATGTTCCTCCCCCTATTCCTTACGAGCGCATTCTTTTAGCGACTGAATTGAGTTTGATTGTGCACAGGTTAGCATCAGCTGGCGGAGGCACGACTTCTTTTAATGCCGCCTAAAATGTTTTTCAATCTCGTCTTTGCGTATGTTCCATATAGTTGGGCGGCCGTGGATACAAATAAATCTTTTTTCCGTCTGATAAAGATCATTCATGAGTTTTTGCATTTGCT
>CAZBUZ010000024.1:0-14158 GCA_964495205.1 uncultured Pseudomonadota bacterium
CAGTTTCTAACTCATGTAAATGTTGTTTTGTGCCGTAGCCTTTGTGTTTATGAAAGCTAAATGCAGGAAAAATTTCAGCCATGTTGGTCATGAGGCGATCGCGTGTGACCTTGGCAACAATCGATGCAGCGGCAATGGTGGTTGATACGCTTTCACCTCGTGGAAAATTATGCATCTCAAGTTTGCTATGCGTATGCTGTTTATCAAGTATGACAGCAAGAGCATCGATGATGAGATAGCGTAATTGAGCATACTCGAAGGGGATGACATCGATGAGGTGGAGATATGCTCGTTTCATGGTGTGTAGCGTTGCCTGGTAGATGTTAATTTTGTCGATGAGGTTATTGCTGGCGATAGCCGTTGCGTAAAAAGCATTTTGCGTAATCCACAAAAAATCTTTTTCGCGTTCTTCTGCGGTTAACACTTTTGAGTCTTTGAAGCGGCATTTGGTTCCAATTGGTAAAATGACGGCAGCAACAACAAGTGGTCCAGCCAAACAGCCGCGGCCAACCTCATCCATGCCACAGACATACATGTTTTCAGCCCATGCTTTTTTTTCGAAAAAATTTTTAGGGATTTTTATTTGTTTTTTCATCGTATCATTTTGCCTTTAAACTATCGTTAGTTTAGCATTCTTCTGCCTTTTCTCAACGATGAGCATGTGCTTGGCCTTGGCGTGAGGATATTTTATTTCTTTAATATTCTATCATGCGTTTTTTGTGGCGATAGTGTGCATAAAAGCTTTCTTGTCGCAGACCTGAATTATTTGTCAGCAAGAAAGTTCTTTTTTTGTGATTCATGTTGAAAATTTAGTAGCATTTCAGGTTGACATGGATTATATTAATGAAATGAAATTTTAAGGTCGAGTTAACAAGACACATAAGTGAAAGGGATGAAAATGTCTTCCACGGAATTGAGAGTTAAAGAGCTCCTACGTGAGCGCGGATGGACGACAAAAGTCTTGGCTGAAAAGACGGGCATGTCTGAAAGTTATTTGACCCATATAAAAAATGGCACGCGCCGTTGGAATGAGGATGCATTAAAAAAATTAGCTTCGGCCTTTGGAACGCATCCGGTCGATCTTTTTGTTCAACGTAAAAGCCGCACCGATAATATCGAGACAGCAGTCAAAATGCCTGAAACAACAACGGCAGACTTGCAGCTTAAGATTGTTCCTGTTATGGGTGACATCCCTACCAATCCTTCTCCTTACAACAATCAATTGACGCAAGTGACCACAGGATATAAAGATATTTTTGTTCCTGTTTTTAATAGTACCGATGATGCTATGTTTTGTCTTTGTGTTGAGAGCAATGCCATGTCGCCAAATTTTGTAAAAGGCGATTATTTGATCATATCCCCAGAAATGTGGACACGGTCGGGTGATATTGCAGCGGTTGAATTTGGCAATGACAATCCAGTCAAGGCAATCATGCAAGTTACCTACATGGAAGATTTTATCGTTCTTGAATCAGTTAATCATAAAACTTCCCCTGTTGCATTGATCCGTGGTAAGGATAATTTTAGAGTTATTGGTAAGGTTATTTATCGTTATCAACGTCTTGGGTAATAGTTTTTGAAAATATTTGATCTTTGAATGTGCTTGTTGCTAGTATCTTATGCATAAACGGTGACGATTATTGTATCTCTATAATGCGTTTGTTCTTGTTCAAAAGGAGTCTGATGATGAAAAAGCTTATTCGATGGGATCCCTTTGGTACTGATTTGGAATTATTTGACCGTGACTTATTTCAATTTCCTACGATGAAAGTTGGTTTTGATCTAGCTGCTGATGTCTATGAAAAAAATGGCAATGTTATTGCTGAGATGAATATTCCTGGCATAGTCGCCGATAAATTTGACATCTCTGTAGAGGGCGATGTATTGCGTGTGCATGGTACACGCGATGAAGAACAAGAGACCAAAGATCAGGAATACTATTCAAAAGAAATTAAACGAGGATCTTTTGAACGAGTGCTGCAATTGCCTGCTCAGGTGGTTGCTGACAAGGCAAGCGCTGAATATAAGGATGGCGTACTTAAAGTGAGCATCCCTAAGAAAATGCGGTCTGATGTTGGAAAGGTACACGTCAAAGTTCGATAGTTAAGTTGAAAAGCCGAGGATTTTTATATCCTCGGCTTTTTTTACGAAGCTTCTGGCAATGGTCGCGATTTTACCCATGTATCAAGATCAATAAGATATCTGAGCAAATCTTCAAGTTGCGAGAGGCGAATGGAATTAGGTCCGTCGCACAATGCTTTTTCTGGCTGATCATGGACTTCCATGAAAATACCAGCTATCCCCTGGGCAACTGCTGCAGCTGCAAGTGGTGGAATAAATTGACGATCACCACCCGTTGAGCAACCAAGGCCGCTTGGTCGTTGAACCGCGTGTGTTGCATCAAAAACTATTGGTTTGCCAAAACTTTTCATAATGGGGAAGTTGCGGAAGTCGACAACCAAATTGCCGTACCCCATGGTGTACCCTCGTTCGCATCCCCAAATATGCTGATTGCCGGTGGATTCAATTTTTTCATAAATAGAAGGCATGACTTCGGGTGCAATAAATTGACCTTTTTTTACATGAATAACTTTGCCGGTTTTTCCAGCAGCAAGTAAAAGGTCGGTTTGCCGGCATAAAAAGGCTGGTATTTGAAGAACATCAACAATGCTGGCAATCCTTTGCGTTTGAATTGTTTCATGAATGTCCGTAATGATTGGGATGTGCAATTCATGCCGTATTTTTTCAAGAATTTTTAATCCAGCATCGATGCCAATTCCTCGGTAATTGCCGAGAGCTGTGCGATTTGCCTTATCAAACGAACTTTTAAAAATAAACTTAAAGTGCAATTTTTCAGATAAGCTTTTGAGATGTTGAGCGATCATGTAGGTGTGTTCTTCACTTTCCATGACGCATGGCCCAAGTATGAAAAAAAGTTGCGATGAATTTTCCTGTATTTCCTTAAGCCATGGAAATGTTTTGTGAGTCATGGGGGCTCCTTTTTTCTGTCATCCCGGCAAAAGCCGGGATCCAGATATCGTTATTCTTTGATTGTTTCAGTTTCTTGTTGTTCGGAAGATACAGCAAGGCCCAAGGTTTTGCAAAGCTCATCTAAAATGCCATTAATAAATTTATAGGCATCTTTTTCGGCAAATGTTTTAGCGAGCTCTATTGCCTCGTTGATGACTATCGATGGAATAGCATCTGGCTGAATAAGCTCCCATAGTGATAAGCGTAATATGAGGCGGGTGCAACAGCCAAGGCGTTCGAGCTTCCAATTTTTTAAGTGTGGTTTTATTTGTTCATCTAGTTCGTTGCGTGATTCGATGGTACCTTTTGCAAGCTCTATGGCAAATGAATCTCGTGGAATGTCAATATCAAAACCAATCTTAAATTGCTCAAGAACATCATCGAGCGGTATGGAATAGTCAAAGCGATCAACTGCATAGATGAGAAAAAATGCGAGGACTCGTTCATCGCGGCGAGATGTAACCTTAAGGTTTTTTATAACCTCTTCGATATCAACACTTTCTTCGTGTTCGAGCTCTTGCTTGTGTTGTTCTTGATCCAATTCAGCATCAACGGGGATCTGATTTAAGTCGTCATTTATCTTGCGCTTCATACACAAAGGAACCTTATTTTCTTTCGTCTACACGTTCAATATACTTGTCATCTCGGGTGTCGATTTTGAGGGTTTCACCTTCATTAATAAAAAGAGGAACTTGTACGACAAGTCCTGTTTCTAGCGTTGCTGGCTTGCTGCCACCTTGAGCAGTATCACCTTTTACGCCAGGGATGGTTTCCTTAACTTGAAGCTCCATAAACATCGGCGGTTCGACGGCGATAGGATTGCCTTGAAATTTAAGAACGTTGTAGATCGTTCCTTCTTTAAGGTACTTCTTTGCCGATTCGATGTGGTCTTCATTGAAATCTGCTTGTTCATAGCTTGATTGATCCATGAAGTGATAGAGATCATCGGCGTAGAGATATTGCATTTGGCAAAGTTCAAGATCCGGTTCTTCAAATTTTTCTGCGGAGCGAAAGGTTTCTTCAAGCATGCGGCCCGTGATCATGTTTTTCATTTTTGTTCGGTAATAGGTTCCGCCCTTGCCTGGTTTAACCATTTGCCAGTCCATGATAACCCATGGTTCATTGTTCCATAAAATTTTTGTTGAGCCTTTTCGAAAATCAGAAGGTGAAATCACGTGCAATCCTTTTTGCTTAAATGCTTAATCATTAGTAAGACTTTTGCAACTTTTTGCCCATTAAAAGCAAAAAAAGTTGAGACATTTGGACCAAGATACCATACAAGTTGTTTGGAGTAAATGTGGGAGATTGTTCCTTGAAAAATAATTCATGCAGTAATAAAAAAAGCTTGATTTGGCTTTTGTTTATAAAATTGATTGGCATGCCTGCTGTACCAGATCAGGCAATGCAGGTTCTTCGTCTCTGTTGAAATTTGTTAAAACATAATTGGGTACTTCGGCTTTGTCTTCCGGCCTGCCGATGCCAAACCGCAAGCGCCAGAAATTTTCACCCATTGCGTTAATGAGTGATTTGAGGCCGTTGTGCCCGCGCGCGCTGCCGCCAAGGCGGATTTGTGTTTTGCCAAATTCTTTTTCAAGTTCATCGTGGATTACCAAAATCTCTTCCGGCTTGATTCCTTTTTTTGCAAAAAGGGAATAACGCGGCCTGAACTATTCATATACGTTTGTGGCTTAAGAACAATGTATTTTTGTGGTCCGGCAGATGTGATTAACTGGATTTCGGCAATCATCATATCCCCATTTGTGCGCCACGAGCCTTCGGCTTGTTGAACAATATCATCAGCAATACGGAAGCCAATGTTGTGTCGATTTTTTGCATATTGTTGACCAGGATTGCCCAAGCCGATGATTGCCTTGATGGTGCTGAGAGAAAATGGCGGTTGGTTTGTTTGCATGGTGCTTCCTTGTTAGTTTTTTACATTTTCGCATATACGTTCTGCCATATAGTCAGCGATTGAGCAGACTTGTAGATGTGCGCCAACTTGTTTAATCGCGGAGGTAAGCGAGTCGGTAATCAAAATTTTTTCAAACCCTGCATGTGCCAAGCGCTGGTGAGCGCCTGGGGAAAAGATAGCATGTGTAAAGCAACCAAAAACGGAGCGAACGCCATGAGTATGTAAGAGTTGGCATGCATTAGCGGCTGTTTTAGCAGTATCAAGAATATCATCAATAATAACAGCAACGCGACCATCAACTTTACCGGTTAAGCCGAGCGCGATGGGATTGTCTTTGGAGAGCCTTATTTTATCGACAAATGTGTGCATGCAGCCTAATTCTTGTGCTATCGCAGCAACGCGGTCCACACCACCGCGGTCTGGTGAAACCAATATTAAATTGTTTTTAATATCCAGTTCTGTAGGAATAATTTCTCGAATATGTTTTGCCCAAAACGGAGCTAGGGTAATTTCATGCAGCATGGGGCCAAGGCATGCGGCGCTTTCTGATGAGTGGATATCACATGCAATAAGCTGATTGATTCCAGCCGTTTTTAAGATTGTTGCCCATAAGTTAAGTGGGCCTGGGTATTTTGCCGTGATATCTTTTTCTTGTCGTGCATAGGGGAGGTAGGGTAATACGGTGATAATCGATGAGGTGCCTTCTTGCTTGATGGCATGCAGTAAATGAAGCAGCCCCGCTACGTAGTCATTGATTGATCGGCATGTGTTTTTTTCATCAAAAAAAAGATCGATGTGAAAAACAACGAGTGCTGTCACGTTAGCGAGTGGGATTTGGCTATTGAGCGTTAACGATGGTTCAGTATCTGCAAACCAATCAAGATGGAACCCAACAACTGGTGCATTGAGGCGCGCTGCTATTTTTTCAACAAGGGGAGATTTAGTACGGCCAACAACAACCAGTTTTGTCATTGATTTTATCCTCGCATAAAGTGTTTTAGTTTTTGCCAGATTGAGAGTGATGCTTTTTTTTGCAGCGCATCTTTGAAAGTTCCGACTAATTTGCTCCACTCTGGAAGTTTATTGACCATAGCCTGTAGGCGTTTCCATTGCATGAACGAAATTGCTGGGATACCGCAGACCGTTTCACCATCTTTGAGGTTGTGCATGACGGCGCTTTTTGAAACTATTTTTACTCCATTACCAATAACAAGATCATTTTTTATGGCGACTTGCCCGCCGATTTGACAGCCTTTGCCTATTTTTGTGCTTCCTGCAATACCAGTTTGCGCAAGAATGGCGGTTCCATCGCCAATGATGACGTTGTGTGCGATGTGTATCCCATTGTCCATTTTTACGCCATTACCAATAACCGTTTTATCAAATGCGGCGCGATCGATGGTACAGTTTGCGCCAATCTCTGCCATCTTGCCGATGACGACGGTGCCAATTTGAGGAATTTTACGCAATCCTTGTCGTGTCACTTCATACCCAAAACCATCTGAACCGATAACAGCACCGCTGTGAATAATAGATCCATCGCCAATCGAGCAACGATCAAGTATTTTTACCCCGGGATGGATGATAACCTGCGCTCCAATAGCGCAATGGTGGCCGATGTAACATTGAGCTTCAATAATTGTATTGTCCCCGATTGCTACTCCAGCGCAAATAACACTGCCTGCACCGATGGTTGCCGTTGGCGCAATTGTTGCTTGCTCGCTGATGAGAGCTCCCGTTGAGGTTTTTTGTAAAGTGTCTGATTGGTTTATATTTTTTTGCACTGCAGCAACGAGTTTGGTAAAAGCTGTTAAGGCATCATTAACTAAAAGATAATGTTTGTTTGGAACAATGGGCTTACTGGCAAGAATGACGGCCGCATTGCACTGTTTAATTTTTTCAGATGATATGGCATCGAAGACTGAAGCATCACCACGGTCAAGAACAACTGCTAGATCTTGTGGACCCGCTGCATCGAGAGCGGCGATATTTTGTATTACAATGTTTTTATCGATTGCCTCGATCTTTGCTCCGGTGATCGCTGCAATTTTTTCTATGCTGAGATTAAGATTCATAATTGTTATTTGGCGTAAGTTTTTCTTGAAAAAAAACGCAGGGGAGCGAAAGCTCCCCTGCTTATTGCTTAGGCAACTTTAATTTCTTTTTTTGCGTTATCTTTTTTGGCTGTTTGTACTGTTGCTGCTGTTGTTGATTTTGCGTTAACAGATTTTGCAAGGTATTGTTCGTCAACGGCTTTTAACATAAGGTCTGTTTTATCGATAGCGTTTGATACGAACAAGACGCCAGGTGTGTTAACGTCTACAACGGCACCAAACTTTTCTTTTTCTGAAACTTCTTTGACAACTTTGAGTTGTTTTTCGCGCAACATAATTTGTTGTTTTTGAATAGTAGCACGCAATGCTTCTTCTTTATCTGCAAGCTCTCTTTCAAGGTCCTTCTTCTTTTTAGTGAGTGCTTCTGTTTTTTCTTGGAGCGCATCTTGACTCAGGACCTTGGCTTTTTTATTGAGATCTTCTTGCATGCCCATAAGTTCTTGTTGTGCACTTTTTACTTGTGCTTGAAACTTTTCAAAATCCTTTTGGATTTTTGAGGTGATTGATTTTCCTTCTTTTGATTCTTGCATGATTTTTATGCTGTCGATAGAAACAAGGCCTTCTGCTGCTAAAAGTGAAAAACCAAAAACCAAGCCAGCACCGACTGTTGCCAGAACTTTTTTCATGACGACTCCTTCAAGATTAATTTGCAAAAAAGCTTTACTACACCGAGGTTCATCGTAGCTTTTTTCATAACGAGCGTCAATGTTCAAAAAATCTCATTAATCGTTTCTTGAATACGCGTTGCAGAAATTATGGCACCCATGGCACTGTAAAATGTATCATCGTATTCACGTGTTTTGATAACAACGGGCATGGGCACGGCATGTCCCATGACAAGTACTTGTTTTTTTGTATCGAGTGTCGCCAAAATTGATCGTAATCCTGATGAGTTGTTGACGCCATTAAGTACTGCTTGGATGTCTTTTTCATCATTAAGAAGTGCGACGAGTTTTGTGCCGATTTGGGAGATGATTTCTGGATCAATTCCTGATGGTCTTTGATCGACAACAAGGAGTGAGACGTAATACTTTCGCATTTCACGGGCGATTGTTCCAAAAATAGTTTGTTTGGCCGTGGCGCTGTTTAAAAATTTATGAGCTTCTTCGATGGTAATCATGAGCTTGCGAGGTTCATCAGCTTTATTTTGTGTTGCCAAAAATTTTTCTGTTTTTGTGACGTATGCATCATGAATGCGGCGTGTGATAATGTTGGCGACCAGAAGATAGCAGAGCATGGACGTATGATTGCCAAATTCAAGAACAACATTAATCCCGCGATCCAAATTTTCCATGAGACGATCGATAACCGATGGGCCTTCGTAGTTTTTTTGCAAAAATGGAAAGCGCTCAAGCCGCTTGAGTTTTCGATATAGCGCTCCAACAGATTCTGCGTGAGCCCCAACTTCTTCGGCAAATTCCTTGATAGTTCCTTCTTGTCCTAATAACACTTTGAGCCAATTGTGGCGGTATTTACTTGCAATCAAATAGGCTGCTTCGAGTGCGGTGGGGTGGAGATTGAGTTCATCTTGCAAGGTGATAACGTCTTCAACTTTAATATCTTGAAACCCGAGCACAACTTCACAGTCGGGTGAGCACCCGCGGCGACGTGTTGATTCTGGATCGAGCGAGAAGATGGAGACTTTACTTGGGAATAACGTTTTAAGTCCTTTGACAAAAGATTGTCCGCCGCCTTCTTTGCGTGCTTGAAATCCGTATTCGCTGTGCATATCAAAAATGAGATTGACTGCTTTTTCGTTTTTAACGAGTCCGGCCAGGATAAGGCGTGTGACAAATGTTTTACCGGTACCGGTTTTCCCAAAAATGCCATTGCTACGTTCCGTAAATGCCTCAAGATCGAGACAGACGGGGGTTTTCATGTCGAGAGGAACACCGATATTAAAATATTTGGGACCCATGGTTTCGTCGCCAAAAATTTCGGCAACTTCTTGAGCGCTTGCTTCGTATGCCGTTGCAAAGTGGGCTGGGATTGTTTTGACGGGCATGTGTTGCTTGGCTTTGTTGAGCATGAGCATGGGGCGCAAGGTGACTTTTGCATACATGTCGCGTTTTTTGAGCATGCTTGAAAGTATTTTTTCATGTTCTGAGGGCGGAAAAAGAAGAATGTCTGGATGTGTTACCTCAAGCTCGAGGTCAGTGATAAGGGAGAAAAAGGTATGTTGCTCACCAACGATCGAAACAAATTTTCCGGTCTTGATGTCCTCGAGTGAGCAATCATGATCGAGGCGCATGATGAGACCTTCGGTGAGTGAGCCGGCAAGGATGTGCCCAAGGCGTTTACGTGACATGAATGATACTCCTTTTGGGGAGGGGGTGGGAGCGATTGGCCCACGTATAATTAATAATATTTTATTTCTTTCTAAAGAGAAATTACTACAAATGCAAGCGCGTTTTTTTTTTCATGGGTTAACGAAAGGTTGATGGTTAGCGGTGGTAGTGGTGTGCCAATTTTTTCATTAAACGGTTGCCAATCAACAACTATGATCGGTGCACCCAGTTGTCCGGTGGTAATCGTAACATGTTGCGCTGCAAATATGAAAGAAAATGGTTGCGCTGGTAAGCGATTAAGCGTAACGAGTGTTGCGGTGAGCGCCTTGTAGAAAGCCTCTTTTGCTGTAAAGCGAGCAGCAAGACGTTCTGCCACTTGTTGTGTTTGTGATTCATGGAGCGTAAAGCAATCATTAATCTCTTGTTCTGAAAAAATCGAACGCAATCGTGTTTGGGGGGCGTTGACCCATGGAATGAAGCGTGCAACCTCTACGATGTCGGTACCGATACCGGTGATCATGGTAGTTGCTCCATTTTTTGATCAAGCGATCGGTACATGATAGCTTCTTGAATGTGTGCACGCTCGATTGTTTCGCTTTCTTGAAGATCGGCGATGGTGCGAGCAATTTTTAAAATCTTGTGGTATCCGCGCATGCTCAAATGTAGACGATCAAAAGCAAGTTTCATGATTTGTTCTGCCTCTGGGGTGAGTTTGCAATATTTTTCAACCAAATCTGCGGTCATGGCGGCGTTGCGTTGAGCTCCCAATCTTTTTTCTTGTGCTCCAAGAGCAACTTGCACCTCTTGGTACATTTGCTGTGATGTTTTGGTTGCGAGATTAGCTTTTTTGAGATCATCATAATGGATCGAGGTGACATTGACATGGAGGTCAATGCGATCCAGGAGTGGCCCTGATAGTTTGGCTAAGTATTTGGTTATTTGAGGTTGCGTGCAAACGCACTTTTTCTTATCACCATAATAACCGCATGGGCAAGGGTTGAGTGCTGCTACGAGTAAAAATGCTGCGGGGTATTCGATGGAGCCATTGGCGCGCGAGATGAGTACATGTTTGTTTTCAAGTGGCTCGCGCATAACCTCGAGTGTTGCGCGGTGGAATTCGGTAAGCTCGTCCAAAAAGAGCACGCCATTGTGTGCTAAACTAATTTCACCTGGACGAGGATTGCTGCCGCCGCCCACAAGCCCTGCTTGAGAAATGGTGTGATGTGGGCTGCGGAATGGGCGTTGCACGATAAGTGACTCTTTCCCGAGCAATCCTGCAACTGAATAAATTTTTGTTGTTTGAATGATCTCGTCAAATGAGAGCGGTGGTAATATTGTTGCCAAGCGCTTGGCGAGCATGGTTTTTCCTGAACCAGGTGGCCCGATGAATAAAATGTTGTGACCACCGGCTGCAGCTATTTGCAAGGCGCGCTTAGCTTGTAATTGCCCTTTGACTTCTTCAAAGTCGAGGAGCGTATTGCGTTTTTGAAGTGCTATGGCATCAAATGTTGCTGGTGTTGGTTCGATATGCAACTCGTTGCGCAGATATGCAACCAATTCTGTTAATGATTCAACGCCGATGATTTCAAGCCCCTTAATAAGACTTGCTTCTTGTGTGTTTGCCTTGGGGATGATGAGGCGTTTTTTGCCAGCTTTGATGGCTCCATGTGCAATCGATAAGACGCCGCATACGGGGCGGATGGTTCCATCAAGCGAGAGTTCTCCCAGGAAAATTGTTTCATGGATGAATTGTTGTTTGAGGTTTAAAAAGCGTGCGGCCTGCAAGATTCCAACGGCCATCGGAACGTCAAAGAGAATGTGTTCTTTTTTGAGCGTTGCCGGTGCGAGATTGATGGTGATGGTGCGCTCAGGCAAACCGAAACCACTGTTTTTTAGGGCGGCTTTAATGCGCTCGCTACTTTCTTTAATGGCCTTATCTGGAAGCCCGACAATCAAAAACTTGATTAAACCAAAGGTGAGATCGGCTTCGACTTCTACCAGGTGTGCATCGATACCAACGGTTGTTGCGGAATAAACTTTAGCATGTGCGTGCATAATTTCTATCGCTCAATAAAAATATTAGTTATGTATTATTTTGCCCCTATTTCATAGCATTAATTTTTCGATAAGACAATAGTCGGGGTGTTTTTGAAGGGAGGATGGCCTTAGGGTCCTCAATGTCTTTAAAAATTTTCCGTTGCTTTTCTGCCTTTTTAATCTGACGTGTTAATGCAACGAATGGTAAAAATAATATTCTTAAAAAAACGCTTTTTTGATTCTGGTACTATTATTGTGGGTAGCGGTTTTTGAGGGGTGTTTTTAAAATTATTAATATTGTTTTCTATTGTTTTGTTGTCGATTGTTTATCAGTGATTTATTCATTTCTCGTATGGAAGGAGCGTCTTATGCGATGTCGTATGAATCTTATGAGCAGTCTTTTTGTGTTCATGTTTGTTTTGATTACCTTTAACATTTACGCAGGTGTGCAACGCGTGGTTGGTAAAGTACTTACAAAGCAAGAGGTTGAGCTTATCAATGCGCTCGATCACATGAAATTTGCCTATGTTCCAGATAATATTCGCAATATTATGATGCAGGGTTATACACATGCTTTTACTGATAAGGAAGATGCTCTTTGGTATGTTTTTCTTAGAGAGGGCGGGCATATTGTTCGTTATGAATGGATGCTTGATCAGATACAAAAAGCAATAGCTATTAGTCCTCATGAGCAGGTGCAAAAACTCCTCAAAGAGTATCAAAAAGAATTGGAATGCTCAGCTATGACATTGGCCGCCGAACAAAAGAGGAGAGACCCTGATTTAGAACGACGATGGTGGTGGTGGGGATGGTGGGATAATAATGATCATGGTTGTGATAGCCATTTTAACGATTGTCATTGTGATGATAATGTGGTTGACATTATTTGTGGTGATACGGGTCCCACAGGCCCAACGGGAGCAACAGGTGCTACTGGGCCGACTGGAGCAACGGGACCTGCAGGTGGAGAAACCGGGCCAACTGGTCCAACAGGCGCAACGGGTCCTACTGGTCCAACAGGGGCAACCGGTGAAACGGGAGCAACTGGTCCTACGGGTGCTGTAGGCGAGACGGGGCCTACCGGGGGTCCTACAGGTGATACAGGCCCTACTGGGCCTACGGGTGATACGGGTCCAGCTGGTCCTACGGGCCCTATTGGGGCAACAGGAGCGACTGGTATCAGTGGTATTTTGGGTTATGCTTATGCAACGAATATTACAACTACTACCATACCGGCGAATGGGTTAGCAACGTTTAGTACGATTGGTCCTTCATATCAGATAACGCCACCAGCACCATCCGGCACGACATTTGTGCTTCAAAATGATGGAACTTTTTTCATTGAGTTTTATGTACGAGGAGCAGCTTGTCCTCCTGGCGATAATAGAATCTTAGTGTTTGAGATTCTAGCAAATGGAACGCCAATTGCTTACTTTGCAAGCGAGGCAAAGTCAATCTTATGTAAAGGAGATGATAATAAAATAAGAATAGATCATGGTTTTGTTACCGCAACCTTAACGGCGGGGACTACGATTCAATTACATAATGTTACTGGTTCTGGAACTCAAGCTGTGGACTTAGAAGATACGAGCTTTAACGTTGCAATTGAGATTGAGCAATTGGCCTAAGCCCCTTTTTATTTTTTTATAAGGCATCTCACGTCGAGGTGCCTTTTTTTTAAGGATGGCACTTTGAAGAAATATGTGGATTTCTTTTGCGGCTGTATTTTTATGAGTTTATCTTTGCCTTGTTGGTCTAGACAAGCGCAAGACACCTCGTCGCACCTTGTCATTGTCATCATGGTAAAAAATGAGGCTCCTGTTATCCGTCAAACACTACAACCATTTGTTGATGCCGGGCTTGATGACTTTTTGGTGCTGGATACCGGTTCAACAGATGATACGGTTGCTTGTACTAAGCGTTTTTTTGAGCAGCATCACATATGTCATGGGATCATTAAACACGAGGCTTTTGTTGATTTTTCTACATCACGTAATCGTGCGCTTCAGTTGGCTGAAGAGTGCTTTCCGCATGCCGGCTTTATGTTGATGCTTGATGCTGAATGGTACATGCATGATGTGGCAAGTTTGATACGGTTTTGCGCTGACCATCAACATGACTCCGAAAAATCTTATCTCGTTCGCATTATGAATAATACGATTGATTTTTGGGTAGCTCGTTTGATGCGTTGTCGATGTGGTGTGCGGTTTGTTGGTGCAGTTCACGAGGTTCTTGATCATGTTTCTCGTGTAAAAGTTCCTGACCATTGTTTTTTTGCATGGAGTCCGTCTGGGTATGGTCAGGATAAAACGCGACAGCGGTGGGTGCGCGATTGTGGGCTTTTGTTGAAAGAGTATGAACGTAACCCATCTGATCCGCGTACTGTTTTTTACTTGGCTCAAACCTATGCGTGCTTGGCGGATTGGGAAAATGCTCGTAGTTGGTATGAACGACGCGTTGCTATGCCTGGTTGGGATGAGGAAAATTTTATGGCACACTATCGGCTCGCTCAAGTTTATGAAAAACTTGATAAATGGGATCTCGCTTTGGTTATGTACCTTAAGGCGTTTTCATTGCGACCATGGCGAGCAGAACCATTAGTAAGGCTTGCACAACATTATTGGAATATCGGTAGTAAGCCATTATGTTGTTTGTTTGCGCAATATGCGGCCATGTTGCCGTACCCAGAAAAAGATATTCTGTTTGTTGAAAAGAAACTGTATAACGTTGATCGTTTTGATTTATTAGGACGCTCCGCTGATACTGCAATGAGCAAG